>JAZRWT010000028.1:0-6842 GCA_045599845.1 Candidatus Egerieisoma sp.
TTGTGGGAAAAATATATATTCCTCCTGAATGGGGATAGCGCACTGCCAGTTCTGCAACTATCATTCCGTACAATGAGAAAAGCACCGCGGCCAATATCCAGCTCACTATTGCTGAAGCTCCGGCAAAGAATATTGTCAGACCGGAAAGTGAGAATATTGCACTGCCAACGCTTGCTCCAACTACCAGTGCTATACAAGAAAAGAACCCTATCTTACCATTTCCACCTGTCATCATAGGAAAACTTGTCAGTCACTGATTATCACCCTGAATTTCCCCGGCATTACAGAATGTTCGAAAGCAGTCTGAGCCTCGCTGAAAGGAAAGACCTCCTCTATGAGAGCGCTTACATTCACAAGATGTTTTGAGAGCAGCATATTTGCAGTATGGAAATCCTTGACCATAGGGCTTATGCTTCCAATTATGCTTATCTCGTTATTATGGATATCCTGAGGACTCACTTCAACAGGAACGTTGGGATGAAGAGAGCTGTACTGAACCATTGTACCGTGCCTGGCCACCATTGCCACAGCCTGGCCGAACACTTGAGGGAAAGGAGTGGTATTGAAAACTACATCAGCACCCCGGCCTCCTGTAACTTCCCTTACTTTTTCAACAATATTGCACTGCGATGGGTCAAATGCCAGATCCGCGCCGTTCTTCAAGGCAAGTTCCCTTCGGGTGGCATCAGTTTCACTTGAAATAACTCTGGCACCGCGCATCTTTGCGAGAATCACATGCAATTGCCCCATGATTCCGGCGCCTATAACCACAACCTCATCAGCAAGTTGTATTCCAGCCCTGTTTATGCTGTGCACAACACAGGACAAAGGTTCGGTAAGCGCAGCCTGCTCATAGCTCAGGTCATTGGGAATGCCGAACAATGCGTCTGAATTTACAATCACGTAATTGCAGCAACCTCCAGGGCCAGACAGCAGACCTTTTCTCACAGGTTTTCTCTGTGACCTCTCACACATGTTAGTTCTGCCGCTCCTGCACTCGTGGCACTCTCCGCAACTGTAAAGGAGCCTTACGGCAACCCTGTCACCAGTTTTCCAAAGTTTGGTATTCACATCAGGACCCAGTCCGGCTATTTCGCCCGAAACCTCGTGCCCGCCGCAGCATGGATAAGGCATTTTCACTTCACCCTTGAAAATTCTCTGTTCCAGTGTGCACAATGCAACAGCATGCACTTTTACAAGCACTTCACGTCCTGACAATTCAGGAGTTTCAAGTCTGAGATGCTCAATTCTTCCGGGTGCGGTTACAGCCGCAGTCATTATTTCCATACAGTCAGTTTCTATTCCTGTTCAATATTTCAAGTGCCTGTTCAAGAGTTATGTCATTATGTATTATTGCAGTTATTGCCTTGCACAAGGATACCATCATGTTGCTGCGGACAACGTTCCTTCCCATTATCACTCCGCTTGCTCCGGCATCCATTGCGTCCTTGACCTCTTCCAAAATCTCCTCCTCTGTTTTTGCCTTGCTTCCTCCAAGGACAAGTACAGGCACATAACAATTATGAACCACCTCGCTGAACTTGTATCCGCCAACAAATTCAGTCTTTATGAAATCAGCACCAAGTTCCGCGCCAAGCCTGCATGCGAATGAAACGTTTCCAAGACTCCGTGTATCAATGCCATCATGCTTTTCAAAACCGTATGGAAGCATTTCTGCACCACAGATCAAACCTGATTCATGAGCATCCCTTGCCAAGGCGGCAACATTGGCCAACGTTGAAGCATTCTCCACACTTCCAGGATATCCCATGCACATGAGAGCATGCGCCCCCACCCTCCTTGCGTCCTGTGCATTGTACAGAAGTTCCAATCTACCGCTTGGTCTGCCCATTATCACGGAGCCTCCGTCTGCCCTGAGTATGAGGCCCTTGTTAGCAAACATGTTCTGTTTGGAAAAATGCCTGATGCAACCGTAACTGGCAAGAAAAGCGTCAACTCCACCTTCAATGGCCTTTATCAGAACAGATGCCGTATCGGACAGGTCCGGTGATGGCATTGTAAGCGGATGGTCAATGGCAAGGATGAAAGATTTGCCATCGCTGTGGAAAATTCTGTTGTTCATGGTTATAAGCTAATATCCAGGGTTCTCCTGTTTCAAAATTCTTCTGAAAGCCGTGAGATGCAACTGCAGCGCATAGCCCCAATAAGCCCAGGAATGCACGCCTGGGGAGAATATTGCTATATGATTTATCCCAAGCTGGCGGCATTTTGCGGAAAACTTCTCAGTTGAGCAGAAAAGGCCATCGGAATATCCGCAGGACACTATCATTGTCCGGTTCAGAGCCTTGAGCGTGTCCTGCTGCATTTCCAGACGTTCCACGCAACATTCCTTCACAAGTGCGGTTGAATCCCCGCATGTTTCAATCAGATCCTTGATCTTTGTATCACGCAGATCAAGCACGCCGCTCATTGAGCCTGCGGCCCTGTAACGGTCCGGATGGTTCAGGAACAGACTTATTGCTCCGTGTCCGCCCATGCTCAAACCTGTTATGAAGGTATTCTCTTCAGAGAGATTGAACCTTTCTTTCATTTGAGGAAAGAATTCTTCATCAAAAAATGACTTGTACTGCATTTTCTGAGAATCCGCATGATTGATGTACCAGCTGGCATAAAAGCCGTCAGGACAAATGATCCTGAATCCTGTTGAATCGGCAATGCGCTGAATATCATATTTGTCACTCCAATTTTTCCAACATCCGCTCCATCCGTGGAGAAGTATTACCGTTGGCATGTTCGGCCCCATGACACGCATTTGCTCAGGTGTGGAAGAATTGTTGCCCGGAGTGAAAACCAGAATTGTATCCGCTGTGTGCAGATTGCTTGAATTGATTACTATCATTCCTGCCCCTGCTTCTTTGGCAGTGTACGCAGAACCCGCAGCCTTAAGAGTGAGACTCAAACAAATGAGTGCCATAAGGACTGTAAAGGAAAAACAATGGACTCTTTTCATTACTTTTGCATAAAATTCTGCACAAATTTATGGAAAATATAAACTTCAGCAAAAACAAAAGTCTAAGAAAGAATAAAGGTATCACCATCAGTTTCATACTTGCCTTTGTAGTAATGTTGCTGTTTTTCCCGAACGAAGGAAAGTTCAAGTACGATTACAAGATAGGCGGCCACTGGATGTACCCTACGCTTGAATCTCCCATTGATTTCCCTATCCTTAAGACAGATGCGGAATTGATGAAGGAAAGGGCTGAAATTGCAGACAGGATTATTCCATACTACACTTACGATGGTAATGTTCAAAGCAGGGTTGAGGCTGAACTCATCCAGGCCTGCTCCTCAATTGCAGACAAACGCGTGAGCAATCTGATTGTTTCCACCGTTTCCGGCATATATTCAAAAGGTATTGTTTCCAACAAGGAGATTCACTCCGTGGATGGTGAGAAAATTAACGAGCAGTTCATTTCAGTTTCCAGAAACGGTGAAATAATTGACATGAGTTTTGCCGGCCTATATACTTCAGGCAAAGCTGCAATGGAAATATCGGACAGAATTTCCATGGATTTCGGCCAGGAAATTCTGGACAAGGTGATTTCCTCCATAAATTTAGAGCAGATGCTTGCGCCCAACCTCATCTTTGATTTGCAGACAACCAAAATGATAAAGAAAAAGGCCGTGAGCAACATAAGCATTACAAAGGGGATGTTCTATGCAGGCCAGCTTATCGTTACCGAAGGAGAACTCATAACGGATGAAATCAAGCAGATACTCGATTCGTACAAGACGGAATACCAGTCATCCATAAGCACCAAGGCAGACGAATATTCAATATTGGCAGGTCATGCCGTTTTTCTGGTCCTGCTTCTGAGCCTGCTCTACATTACTTTGTTCCTTATAGATGTGAATGTGTTCAACAAATTGAACGAGACCATTTTCTTCATTTTTGCTCCTGTTGCCATTTTCCTGATATCAGTAATCTTGAAGCAGGTGAATCAATCGTACCTGTATATGGTACCGTACGCCATCTTTGCCATTTATCTGGGGGCCTTCTTCAAGAACAGACTCGTTTGTCCTGCATATATAATATCGCTCCTGCCATTGATACCTTTGGTTGATCAAGGTACCGAACTGTTCTGTATAAACGTATTGTCAGGTATATGCGGAATGTTCCTGTTCACATTCCTCAAGAACGGATGGAAGCAGTTCCTGAATTCGCTCATCCTGTTTGTGGTAATGTTCCTCACTTACCTTTCATTCAATCTGGTGAAAACCGGGGTTCTTTTTGAAGACATCAACTATTCCATTCCTTTATATCTGTTCCTGAATGCCCTGTTCATTCCAGCCACCTACCCTCTTGTATTCCTGCTGGAAAAAGTTTTCGGACTTATGTCCACCGCAACCCTGCGCGACCTTGCAGACCTGAACAACCCGGTGATGGCCGAACTGCAAAAGAAGGCTCCCGGAACATTCCAGCATTCTCTTATGGTTGCCAACATTGCCGAAAGGGCCGCCAGAACCATTGACGCAGACCCAAGACTTACCAGAGCCGGAGCTATGTACCATGATATAGGCAAAATGGCCAATCCGCTCTGCTTTGTTGAAAACCAGACAGCCGGAATCAATTACCACAAGAATCTCACGCCAAAACAGAGTGCGGCAGATATTCTCAGCCACATAACATACGGAGTTGAATTTGCCCGCAAGGCATACCTGCAGGCACCTATTATTGACTTCATAAGAAGCCATCACGGTAAAAGCATGGTCATGTATTTCTACAACCAGCATTGCAACAATGGTGGAGACCCTTCAGAAATAGAAGAATTCACGTACAAAGGCATGCTCCCTCAGACCAAGGAGCAGGTAATACTCATGATTGCAGACAGCGTTGAAGCAGCCTCAAGAACCCTGAAAGATTATTCATCAGAAAGCATAGGCAATTTGATTGATAAACTCGTGAAACAGAAAATGGACAGCGGTCAATTTGCAGATGCAGACATTTCATTGAAGGAAATAAAGGAAGTCTGCACGGAGATGAAACAGCACATATCTGAAATCTACCATTCACGCATTACCTATCCTGAGAGGAAGAATCAATGACAAGAAAAGAACAACCCCCGTGGAAGTGACTCCATGGGGGTTTCTTGAGGTGCCAAGCAGATTCGAACTGCTGTACTCGGTTTTGCAGACCGATGCCTAGCCACTCGGCCATAGCACCGTTTTGTGATTGCAAAATTATGTTTTTATTATATATTTTGCAAATTTATTTTAGAACTTGAATTCAAATCCAAAGGTGAAAGAGAAATTGTGGGCATTGGTTCTTTCTCCGCCTATGTATTTGTGCCTGTGTGTCAATCTCCAGGTGGCATCAACCCTGAGAAGTTTGAATATGTTGGTGATTCCTGCGCCTATCTCCACGTAAGGGGTTTTCAGTTCTTCCATTCCCTCAGGAAATAAAAGGTATGGAGTTGCCTCTGGGTTCACAAGCATACCGTCCTGCCCTATGCATCCGTCGTTCTCGTTGCGCAGTGTACCGTACGCGGCTTTTACTGTAAGAGCTTCACGCCAGTTCAACTTTTTGATGAATGGTATCTTGCCAAGGAAATAACCGTTGAAATTATGCTCATACAAGAGGGATACCCAGGTATCCGAAGCAAATTCGTAGAAATCCATGCAGGAGAAAGCGTTCTTATCAAGGAAGTATGTACCGTTGCCCTCGTGTATCTTCAATAAAGGATATGGAACTTTACCAAGAATGGTTCCGGCATTTATCCTTATGTTTGATACCCCAAGAGGCGGTATAGGAGGAGTCATGGTCAGTGATAGCTCAGGCCTGAAATATTCATAGTCATTTCTGGCAAGTCCTTTTACTCCACCTATGAGATCAAGAGTTATGACAGGTCTTCTTGAAGGAACGAACGTCCTGACATACACTCCTCTCACAACCGATTCGTCAAAGGAGAATCTTGCAGCATAGTGCAGATTGTTTGACGCTACACTGTGAAGCAACTCTCCTTCCGGGGAAACCATTGGAACGTATCCGTTCGAAAACACCCTTTTATGTGAAACAGAGAAAATGCTGGTGAATCCCGGAGTATGTTCATGCTCATAATCCAGACTCAATTCATTCACCATGCTCCGTTTCTGCCCGCCTCTTGAAAGAACGGACACGAATATGCTGCTTTCTGAAAATTGGCTGGCAGAAAGGCCCTGTTGCCTCACGTCATGAAAAGCATTGAAAGTAAGTTTCCTGAACGGTTCCGTTCCAAGCATGTACTCTACAGTTCCTCCTCCCTTGAAGTCCTTGTCCTTGAAACCGTAGGCACCGAATACCGTATATCTGACCTTTTTGCTGAAAGTTTTCGTTGTCCTCAAGCCGAACTGAAATCTCAGACCTTCAAGATTGTTGAATGAAAAGAGTTTGTTATAAGGGCCGTAACCAAGATATTTTCCATCGTAGTATCCGGTTACAATTGTTGTTATGGCAGTATATATGTTCTTGTACAATGGCACATTCTTCACAGAATCAACCATTGCATATATGTTCTTTTCCTTCTGGGAAAGTTCGTATGGCCTTATACTGTCCCAATATGCTTCCGGACGTGCAACTCCGCCATTGTCCATGAGCACCCTCCCTCTGTGTCCGCTGACTTGTTCATTTGGGAAGCTGCTTCTGTCAAATACTGGGTTTGTGAAGGCTATTTCCCTGTTACCAAGAAATGAAAGCAGTTTTGAAGAGTCATTCATGGTAACGGAGAAGTCTGCATACATCTTCTCTTTTGAATAGAACCAGGTGGAATCGTTGAACTTTCTGTGCTCAACATCCATTACGAAATCCCTTACCCAGTTCACATTGGCATTCTTCTTGAGTTTTG
>JAZRWT010000029.1:0-4259 GCA_045599845.1 Candidatus Egerieisoma sp.
ATTCTGGTCTCACCTGAAGGCAAACGGAGTATTGCATGCTTGCCCTCTCTTGCTGCCACTGTAGCGTAGCAACCTGCACTTCTTGCCATTGCAGCACCCTGCCCAGGAACCAGCTCAATATTGTGAACATTGGTTCCGAGCGGAATCTCAGATAATGGAAGAGTATTGCCCAATTCCGGAGCAACTCCTGAACCTGAAGCAATCACCTGTCCTACCTTGATGCCAGCAGGAGCGATTATATAACGTTTTTCGCCATCGCCGTAAACAACAAGAGCAATTCTTGCACTACGGTTTGGATCATACTCAATTGTTTTAACGGTAGCGGTGTAGTTATCCTTGTTCCTGAGGAAATCAATGATTCTGTACATTTTCTTGTGACCGCCGCCCAAGTAGCGCATTGTCATTCTACCCTGATTGTTGCGTCCGCCAGTGCTCTTCAATGGCTTCAACAAAGACTTCTCAGGAGTAGTGCATGTGATTTCGTCAAATGCGCTAATAGCCTTATTTCTCTGACCCGGAGTTACGGGTTTGAATTTACGTAATGCCATGCCTCTTAAATGTTACTGTAGAAATCTATCTTATCTTCTCCGGCCAATGTGACATACGCTTTCTTGAAGTGGTTGTCACGACCTGACATCATACCCGCCTTAGTATAGCGGTGTCTCTTCTTACCATGGTAGTTTACAGTATTCACTTCCTTTACTGTAACATTGTACATCTGCTCTACCGCAGCCTTGATCTCAATCTTGTTAGCGCTGCGCTCCACTTTGAAACCGTAACGGTTAAGCTTCTCGCCAAGACCCGTAAGTTTCTCAGTTACTATTGGTTTTATAAGTATTCCCATTTTCGCCGATTTTATTGATCCTACCTTAGTATTTGATCATGTCCTGAACACCGTCAACCATAACGAGCTTGGTAGCGTTTACGATTTCATAAGTGTTGATTTCATTAACTGAAACCACTTTGACATTCTCAAGATTACGTGAGGACAAGTAAATATTATTTGAGTTCTCAGGAAGCACGAACAAAACCTTTCTGTCGTTTGACTTGATATTGTTAAGAATACCAATGAACTCCTTTGTTTTAGGGGCCTCCATTGCAAATGGCTCAACTATAGCAATAGCGTTCTCGTTAGCCTTGTATGAAAGAGCTGAATGACGAGCCAGCATCTTGACTTTCTTGTTGAGTTTGAATCCGTAGTATCTTGGATCCGGACCGAAAGCCCTGCCACCGCCTACATAGGTGTTGGACTTGATGCTGCCGTGACGTGCACCGCCGCCGCCTTTCTGTCTGATGATCTTCTTTGTGCTGAAAGCAACTTCACTTCTGTCCTTGGTCTTGTGTGTACCCTGACGACGATCTGCGAGGAACTGCTTTACATCAAGATAAATTGCATGGTCGTTCGGCTCTATGCCAAAGACTGCAGGGTTGAGAGTAACTTTCTTTCCTGACTCTGAACCGTCAATTTTCAATACTGCTACTTCCATAACAATTAATCCTCCACAATTACGTATGAACCTTTGGCTCCAGGAATAGAACCTTTAACAAGAATGAGATTGTGCTCAGGTATAACTTTCACAACCTTGAGGTTGAGAACCTTAACCCTTTCAGATCCCATATGGCCAGGCAATCTCTTGCCCTTGAATACTCTTGATGGCCATGAAGATGCACCCATTGAACCAGGAGCTCTCAGACGGTCGTCCTGACCGTGTGTCTGACCACCTACACCATTGAAACCATGGCGTTTAACAACACCCTGAAAACCTTTACCTTTAGAGATACCTGTTACGTCTACCCAAACGTCCTCTCCTGAGAATACGTCTGCTACTGTAATGGTATCGCCAAGAGCAAGCTCCTTTGCAAAATCAGCCTCGAACTCAACGAGTTTGCATTTAGGAGTGGTGTTGGCTTTTTTGAAATGTCCCATAAGAGGGGCGCTGGTGTGTTTCTCCTTAGCCTCACCGTAACCGAGTTGGACAGCCTCATAGCCATCTTTCTCCACAGTGCGGATCTGAGTTACTACACAAGGACCAGCTTGAATCACAGTGCAAGGAATGTTCTTTCCATCTGCACCGAATACGGAAGTCATTCCGATTTTTGTTCCAATTAATCCAGGCATTGGTATTAATCATTTAAATTAAACATAGTTGCATAGCCACCAGTTCCCAATCAGGATTTATATTCAACTTCGTTTAAAAAACCAAGCATATAGCTGAGAATCTGTTGGTTACAACTCCCCACACTCTTTGCAGGGGTTGCAAAGATAATACTAATTATTTGATTTACAAATTATTTTGCACTCCGATGGTTACCCACAGACCCAATTGACAGATGAATGTAAGCCTCCAGTCACCCACGTCATAGAAACATCAAAGATTAACAGGAACTTTGCCTGCAAAATTTTTCAAGATCATGATGAGCAAAGAGGAAGTTGCGGAGATAATGAATTACTGCAAGGAGAAAGGGGTCACCTACAAGGCCAGGCTCGAGGAGCTTGGCATCTCCCGCCCCCTCTCATTCTGATACCCTGGTGAACCGCGCTATCCTCTCGTTCACTGTTCTCAGGTAATGCCGCCTTGCCTTGTCACTGAGGAAACTGCGTCCAACGAGGTCCGCTGATGCCTGAGGAAGCTGCATATACTTATCCAGAATTTTGGAGACACGGGATTCGAGAATACCTATGCGGACACCGAAGCGCTCGAAGTCCAGACGACAGGGATGTCCTGTCCTTTCGTATACATCGCTGCGTTCGATGTTCGGTGAAAGACCTCCGTCCAGTCCCATGTCATCCCCATTCACGTGGATACTCGTATTCAGCAGGTCATATGCTGGTGCCAGACGGTAATCCGCTCCCTGCAGGATCAGGGAGAAATTCTTCAGATGGTCATCACCGTTCGCATAGATGTAGTTGAACACCACAAGGTCGAAGAATCTTTCCATATCCACCATCCAGGCTGACACAATCTTTCTTATTGCCACTGCTATGTCCTCGTAGCATCCGCTGTACTTGAAGTGTTTCCCGTCCTCCTGCTCGTTGCGCCCGAGAACCGATGCAAAGTCCTCCATCGGAAGTTTGGTCCCATCTGGCAATATGTCAAAGCGCTTTGTGATGTAGACAATCTCGCCTTTTGGCGTGAAGCAAAGTCCGTTTTCAGCCGTCTTGATGCCATATACCTGAGAAGCAATCTGCATTGTCAGATTTTCATTTGCGGGAATCTGTTTGCGCTCCACAAGGGTTCTGTCCCACGGTGCAGGTTTCAGAATATATGTCGAGCGGTCATCGTCACCGGCAATCCGTATTTGGGAATCTTTCAGGACTGCAGGGAACTTTTCCTGGACACCGGATACCGAGATTCTGTGCATGGCTTCGGCGACCTCCCCTACGGAGCGGAACTCATCTATATTGAAGTCCAGAAAGTGACTTATTTTCAGTCCATCAAAAAGGACCTTACGGGCTTTTGGACTATATGTTGAGAAACCTTCTGCTAGTTTTGACGGGCAATTTACAATATCCATCATCTCTGTATGTTTTTAACGTGAACAGCTCCTATGAAATCCTTACCTGCCATAGCTGAAAGCAGGCCGAAGAAATCCTTTTCGTCAATTCTCAGACGCCGGCAGATGATGCTGCGATTAGCTCCTTCCGGCAGCATATTGGTAAAGAACGGGAAAAGCGACTCAGACTCGAATATCTCTTTGTTCTTTGGAAGGGTCACCGATATTGACTTCCCGCCAGAAAGCAGATAGGCTGAATCATAGCGGAACTCATAACCCCTTCCGGGATGCCGTTCAGTTAGTATTCCGGCTTTTATATTGTTGTAATATACGTTCAGTTGTCTCATTATTCTTCAATGATTGTGTTTCTTACTCTGTAAATAATTTCCATTCCGAGGACATCCATTATCTTTGAAACGGTTGCTATTGAAGGGTTGCCTTTTCCCCTCTCGATATCCTTTATCGTTGCCAGACTCAGTTCCGCCATTTCCGCAAGGTCATTCTGGGACAGGGAAAGTGCCTTACGACGTTCCTTCATCGTGTCTTGTAGATTCATAAGTCTATTATATTATACTTTCAATGCAAAGATAGGGCAAATTACTTTTATTACCAAGTAAAAGTATACTAAATTACTAATGGACTAAAGTCCATAGGTTATTGTCTGAAAAATGAAATTTTTCTTTACTCCTCGAGTATCCATGACGTATCATCTACATTCGGAGTGTCCCGATGATGCTCCAGATATTCTTGTACCGTCTTTTCGC
>JAZRWT010000030.1:0-6447 GCA_045599845.1 Candidatus Egerieisoma sp.
GGATTACAGAAGAGGAACTGTCCGAACATTTGCGGGAATCTGTGCCTCTGAAGTGCGACGGCCACACTATTGGACCTATTGATTGAAAATAATTATGGAAGTCACGAATATACTCGACATAAAAACCAGAGATGAGCTTTACCGCTGGTTCTCTCTGAACCACGATAAGGTTCGTGAGTTCTGGATAAGGGTGAACCGCAGTTCCAAGCAGGATGTCGATGTCATCGGATACGTGGATGCCGTGGAAGTTGCACTTTGTTTCGGATGGATTGACAGCACCCTGAAACGCATTGACTCCGGAAAACCTTTTCAAAGATTTTCTCCAAGAAGGAAAGGAGGCAACTGGTGCCTCAGGAACATCGAACGCTGCAAACATCTTATTCAGCAGGGAGAAATGACTGAGTATGGGTTGGCTCTGATGCCGAAAGACTTAAATAGCCACTTATGATTCATCCGCACAGATGCATGAACCCCATTATATAGGACCTGGTATTATGTAAAGTGTCAATAATGTTTTATGTTGTACTAACCCCTGCCGGGGAGCTTATTGTGACTTCTGTAGCAAGGTATCAGCTATTTTGAGTCCTAATTCGCTATTCGGAAAGCAATCTCAAGAATTTTATCCTTCACTTTGTCAGGATTCTCCTCCAACTATCAGTTTTGATACGGCCACGGTAGGCATTCCGCAGCTCACGGCACATTGCTGTTCCTTGCCGCAAATCCATGAATTGTTGGCAATCTCCTTGTTGTTGCAGACCATTGTAATATCCTTCAGCACCTGCGGTCCGTTGCCGATAATGTTAATATCCTTGATTGGCTGGGTCAGATGCCCATCCTCTATCAGATACCCGGCCTTCACAAAGAAAGTGAAGTCACCCTCACCAATCTGAACCTGACCGTTTGAAAAATCCTCAACGAATATTCCTTTTTTAACACTGGCGATAGCCTGGCTTTCCTCGCAGTCTCCGCTTTCCATATATGTGCATCTCATTCTCGGGATAGGAGGGAAGCGGAAATCCTCGCGCCTTCCGTTGCCAGTGCTTTTCACACCGAAATGATTTGCCGATATTCTGTCATGCATGAATGATTCAAGAATGCCGTCCCTTACAAGATATGTTTCCTGTGAAGGAATGCCTTCATCATCATAGTTCAGCGAGCCTCTGTTTCCTTGAACAAGACCGCTGTCAACAATATTGATTCCCTTGTTGCATATCCGCTTTCCAAGGGAATCGGTGAATATGGACGTTCCCTTTCTTATGAAATCTGCCTCAAATGCGTGGCCAACAGCTTCGTGCAAGAGAATCCCCGATGCTCCCGAAGCAAGAACAACAGGCATTTCTCCGCCTTTTGGCTGCTTTGCCGTAAACATGAATTTGCATTTGGCCGCTGCTTCGCTTGCAACTTCTTCAATCAGTTCCTCTGTGAGCATCTCAAATCCGCAACGGAAACTTCTTGAGCAGGAACCGTTCTCAATCTTTCCGTCTTTCTGGCCAACGCACTGTGCAAGGAGTGTTACCATTGGCATGGTATCGCAGAAGGTCTCAGATTCACTGTTGAAGTAAAGAACATGCGTGAGCGAATCCCTGAGGGAGCATATTACTTTTACAAACTCGTTTCCCTTGCTGTAAACAGCTTTTTCAAGTGTTTGAAGTACAGGTACTTTGTGCCTGACGCTAAATTCATCCCATCCCTTTTCAATATGATAAGGTGCTGCCTGATTTCTGTTGATTTGATGGAAAGCATGTTTTGATTCTATTCCTATCGCAGGTGGAAGATTATTGTTGGAGTCTGCAATGCTGGCTGCCACCTTTGCGGCGCGTAGCATGTCCTCCAGTTCAGTGCTTTCTGCGTAGGCATAGCCTGTGGATTCACCCTTTACTGCACGTATGCCAACTCCATAGTCCTGATGGCTCGACGCATTTCCAACAATGTGTTCCTTGAGAGTCAGTGAGTTGGCAACGCTATATTCAAAATAAAGGTCTGCAAACTGCGCTCCATGGGAGAGTGCGGTCTGCAGCACCTTGGAAATATCGTTGCCTGTTATTTTGAAAAGTTCCAGATAATCCTTGTACTCCATTGGCCCTATTTTCTGATTAGAAGCAATGCGTCAGGATTTTCGGCCATATCCTTCAATTCGTATTTGTATACGAATTTTCCGTAAACGGCATTTGTAATGCTTTCTACGAATTTCCACCTGTTCGTGCCAAGTTCATCCTTATCGTCAACCTTGCCAGGAACCCATATATATACATCATAGTTGCCGGGCTTGAATTTCTTTATTTTATAACTTGTTTCTGCTTTTGTGGCATTGTTCTTTGTTGCCATTACCTTGCCGGTGAAAGTCACGTATCTGTCCGTCCTTATGGCTTTCATTCCTTTCCTGCTGCTTGGTGAAGCGAGCAGAACCCTGTCACTGGTACTTATCTGCAAGTAATCCATTATAGAGGCAAGGTTGTTCTCCATTCCCATTTTGCGCAGATTGTCCGTTGTAACCCAGATACCTGTTGAATCGTTGTGATAGTATCCGTAAGGAGTTTCAAATGTAAGTGCAGGAGTCCTGTTTTTGAACTGGTTCCAGAACCAACCTTCCATATACCTTTCTGCAGTTGCACTGTACGAAAGTTCATTGTTGTTGAAATATGGATTTCCGCTTGTTGTAGTGCTGCAAATAAGCATGAGTTTGCGGAAGTAATTATCTGATGTTGAGCTTGCTGTATGTACCCAGTATGTAACGTGGTTGGCTATCTGGCTGTGCATGTTGAGAACCATGTCAATTTTGCGTTTTGAGAGAACGGAGTTCAGGAAACGTTTCATGTTCTGTACTTCAACAGCTGTCTGCTCAATTCCTCTGGCCCAGTTGATTTCAAGATTTATGCCTTCCATATTGCTCCTTGAACAACCGCCTGCCACACCATCGGGGTTGGTGAAAGGAAGAATGAAGAAAACAACCTGCTCCCTGAGCTCTTTTGCCATCTGGCTATCTGCAGTGATTCCATCGATGATTCCATCAAGGTTCCAGCTTGCAGGTGTCTCGGAAGGGTGTACGCGTCCGTGTATGTAAACTATCTTTTTCCCTTTGCAGGCTTTGGACAGGAGTGTTTCGGTTATTTCACTGCTTCCTCCATTGTATTTGTTTGCAATATCCTTGATTCCTTCAGTGATTATGAGCAAAGGCATGTCAAGACCTCTGGTGCTCTGACCTATGCTGCTAAGTGCAACACAATCATTCCTGTTCCATTGGCGAACCCTCTTCATAAGTTTGGTATATGAATATGGAACGTAGTACGCTACATAAACTGAATCGTTCTCGAACTTTTTCTGAACGTTGAACCTTCCAACCCTTTCCTCTTCATTGAAGCGCAGGTAGTTAACTCCGTCGTATGAATATACGGCACCTGCAGGGTCAGAGTTGGTGAACTTCATGTTTATTGTCTGTTCATTGCAACCTTTGATAAGGAAATGGAACCATCTGCTGCTTGGCTCAAGTGTGGTATCTACAGGGTTGAGCGGGTCAGTCTGGGCTTCAATGGCATATTTGTAAATGGTAATGTCAGGTTGGCCGTTGGCCGTGATATTGTCCATTCCTATCAGTTCAGCCTTCTGTAATGAAGCGGTTTCAAAATTGGCCGAAAAGCTTATTTCAGCGTAGCTGCTTGTGCTGGCAAACAGGCAGGAGATAATAATAACGCATGCTGCAATCAGATTCTTCATAGTAGTTCAGTTAATTTTTGGCAATTTAGCTAAAATCTTAGGCATTAGCAATAATCTTAATGTTTCAATCCTTAATGTCCTTTTTTACTGCTTCCTTATTCTCACGTTGAGTTACAGACCAGGCGAACAGTGCGAAATCCCCAAGGCAAGGGTCATCAGGAAACACTTCCTTGAGTGCCTCGGTAATTTCCATTGCCGTTCTCAGGTTCGCTGAATTGCGATTTGTAAGGCCAAGATCAATGGCTGTTCTGTGAACGTGTACGTCAAGCGGTATAATCAAATCTTTCTTGTAAGTGTTTTCCCACAGACCAAGATCAACTATGCCGTCATCCCTTACCATCCAGCGCCTCATCATGTTTATCTTCTTGTTTGCGGCGTTCGGCTCTGTTTTCTGGCCGTATATTTCAACCCGTGTAGCTTCCTGGTCAAGTTCTTCAAGTGATTTGCCGCCATTTCTGTAGAAACGCTGCAGATTGGAACAGATGAATGCGAATTCACTCCACTTGATTGTCCTGTGCAATGATGAGTCATTGCTTTTCCATTCACCGTTCATGACGTACTCGTATGGCCTCCAATTCATTGCCTCGAACATTCTGTTGCAGTCCCTTACTATCATGTCACGCCTTCCCCACGCAAGGTGTGCGGCAAGAATGGCGCTAATCTCAACATCTTCAATACAGGTGTTCTGCGTCTTGGTATCATTTACCAATGACAGGTCATGATCTGAATTCTTGAATTTGAAATCTGCACAGGACAATGCAAAATGCTTTGGAAAAATGATTGGGTCGTTCCTGAAATACTGCGGATTGTTGTATGATGCCGCAAGCTCAATCAATCTGTCTTTAACTTTCTGTTCCATGAATACAAAATTAAATAAAAAAGCGACAGAATATTGATTCTGCCGCTTCTTTATTCTTGGTCAATGGTGTTACATTATTTGTTCTTTTTGTAACGCTGGTAGAACTTATCAACCATACCGGCTGTGTCAACCAATTTCATCTTACCAGTATAGAACGGGTGAGATGTGTTGGAAATCTCAAGCTTTACGCAAGGGAAAGTCTGACCATTGACTTCAAGTGTTTCTTTTGTGTTAACGCATGAACGTACAATGAAAACGTTCTCGTTTGACATATCCTTGAAAGCTACAAGACGATAACTTTCGCGGTGAATACCTTTCTTCATTTCTTTGAAATTTTGTTATGAATAACTTTAAAAACAACTTCTTTTAAAGTTGTTTTTATGTTTTAATAAATGCAGGCGCAAATATAATAAAATTATCTTTCTCTCGATGAAATTTTTGCAAGAAGTTTCAGAATTTCAAGATACAGCCATACCAATGTTACCATAAGGGCAAAAGCACCGTACCATTCCATATATTTTGGAGCTCCGTACATTGCTCCCTGCTCAATCATATCATAATCTGTAAGAAGTGAAAAAGCTGCAACAGCACAAATAACAATGCTTATTCCAATGCTGAGAGGGTTGTTCCCAACCAGAAGGGATACGTTTGCACCGAACAATGATGCTATAGCGGTACCTGCGTAGAATACTAATATGCTTATCAGAGCAAGGTGGATTATTTTCCTGAATCTGTTATCAACTTTTATGATTCTTGTGTTGTAAAGAAGGAACATGAGCAATGCACAGGTAAGCGTTATTGCTATTGCAGGAAGTACTATTCCCATCTGACCCTCCACGCCTTCCGGATTGAGGGAGAAGTTGTAGATTGCGCTTACAACACCAAGTGACAATCCTTCTGCAACTGCATATATCGGCGAAAGGTATGGAGCCGTTTTAGGCTTGAACGTGATTATCATAGCCAGTATGAAACCAACAATCACCCCACCCCACAGATATGGCATTGTGGCGTTGGGATTAGCTGCACCATAAAACATTTTCCAAGTATAACCTCCTGCCAGCATTATTATTACAAGCAGGAGAAGAGACTTGGACATTGTGCCTTTTATGCTCATTGATTCTGTGTAGCTCTCCGTACGCAATTTCTGAAAAATGCTCTGATTCAATGTTGGATTTGCCATAATTTTCTTTGATTTTAACAGTTAGAATTATTTTACACGGAAAATCTGGTCATCTTCATAAAGGAGGAACTTCTTTGCTTTCCTGATCCATTTCTGTTCTTCAAGTTTAAGATGTTCCTTCATTTCCGTATATGAACTTTCTCCATTAAGGTAATCAACAAGTTCCTTGTCACCCAGCATAAGTTCCAGGATTGTCCTGTTGGAGTCCACTCCAGCCTTCACATCCGTATTGAACATGAACGATGAAGTGTTTTCCTTAATGAAACGTATCATTCTCAAATTGTGTGCCAATGGACAATATTGCAGGCTGGGCTTCATGATTATCTGAAAACCTATGCACAGTTCATCTGCATAAATGTCATGTCCCGGAATGAAATCGGTCACTCTTACGAATGCACCATCGTCGTACAAAGGACTTTCCTTGCTGTTCCATCCTGAAATGCCATGTTCTTCAAGATAGGGGAGAAGTTCCTTGAACCACGGGGCTCCGAACAACTCGTAAGGCCTTGATGTTCCTTTTCCGCAACTGACATTCGTGGCACTCCATAAAGCGGTGCCGCTGTATAGTGAAGCAGTGAAAAGACCGATGTTTTCTTCACCAACAGGAATACTCCAAGGCATTATGAAACCATAACTTTCAGAGCCTTTGTATGAAACAACGTGAAGGGCGAACTTTGCGTTAAGCTCATTATGGAAA
>JAZRWT010000031.1:0-2914 GCA_045599845.1 Candidatus Egerieisoma sp.
CTGCGCCTTGTGCTCCAGATTTTATGGTCCGTCTATACACAGGGTTTAACCCCTGAGCCTCATCTTTGTGGAATTGCTCACCATAAGAAAAGTGTAAAGTTTCTTAACACACACTGTAAAGAAACTTTACACTTCTTCATTAATAAACAGCCTGGAACCGTTGGATACCATTTCCAATGCGGTGCCGGGTAATTATCTGACACCTGCAGCTACCAGCATATTCCGATAATCTTCCACAGGGCGATAGTTGAGAAAATCACTTTTATCCCCATTGAAAGAATCACTCCTAAAAAAGCGCCCAAGGCTGCTTTTATGGAATGGAGCAGACCCTGCTGTTCTGCAACGAACTCACCAAGGAAGGCTCCGGCAAGGCAGCCGAGTATCATACCTATCGGAGTGAGAAAGATACCTATGAAAATTCCAATGATAGCACCGCGCTCCGCAGATTTGTGAGCCCCGGTGAGCCTGGCAATCCTGCCTGGCAGAACATAGTCCAACACAGTAATAACTATTGCCAGAACAAGCCATATCATAAGTTCCTTGATGCCAATGGCTTTGTCCGCAGCAATGTTGAGCTTTGAAAAATATATGCACAGCAGTGCAACCCAGCTCAACGGCGGTCCAGGAAGAACTGGCAGTATCCCTCCTACTATTCCTGCAATTCCTATGATTAGTGCTGTTACGGCAAGTATATCCATACTGCGAAATATTAATCGCCTGAGTTTATTATTATTGCGTAAATATACAAAATTCGCGACAACATTGCGAGTTTGCATAGCATTTCAATTTTACATATTTGAAAATAGCTCAATAAATAAAATATCACTTTATAAAAAAGTACTATCTATTAATTGCATTGGCAATGATTGCAGGTATTAGCATTTCCTGCAAGAACAACAAAAATGCTGAAAACAACGAAGCAACAGCTGAAGTCGTAGAAGCTGCCAAAACCATTCTGGCCGATGATGTTCTGGCAACTATAGATGAATTCGTCCAGACTTATGTTAATGAGGCAGGAAAAATTGATGTAGCAGCTGTTATCTCTTCTTCACTTACAGAAGAAGAAAAACTCATCAAGCCTGACTATCTGCTTGAAGCCGCTCAGGCAAACGAGCTGGTAACAAAATCACAGAAGGTCAACGCTCTTGCTGTTCAGGCAGAATTAAGATATCTGATAGCTAATAATCCTGAGCCTTTCTTCCGTAGCATTTCTGATGAACAGTGGGCATCCTGCTCAAATCGTTATGCCTCTTGCATAGATGCTGTAAGGGTATTGGCAGAATATGACGAGGATATTGCTGCTTTTGAAGAGAAATTCAATGAAACCAGAAGCGCAGCCAATGATGAAGAAGCTGATATTGTTTACGCTACAAAGGAAGGCGCAAAACAACGTATAATTGAGTCAAAGGAGAATATTATCAAATTGCGCAATGATATATTGAAATAATCCACAAATCATGATTTATTAAATGCGGTACCGGTCAACCCCGATACCGCATTATTTTGTGATTAGGAATCAATCAGTGATATCACTCGCCTATGAACTCATAATCATTCATGAACGTAGGATATTCTCCATCGCAAATGTAATAACGTCCGAGCAATACAGAATTAACGGATTTTATGTAATTTTGGACCTGGAGTTGCACTACAGACAACGGTAAAACAATGCCTTGAAATGGGAACTTTTGCAGAAGAACTTGAATATAATTACGTTATAGCAGGCCGCCCGGGATATTATCAGGCAGGTTACAAGGATATAATAGACTTGCCTCAGGTCAGCTGGCACAACAGCCATTACAACGGATTTGATTCTTTCTGGGCAAAGCAGGCCGTTCTCTGGAACTTCGCAAAGATTCCTAACAGACTTGTCAAGGTCCCGTTTGCCAACTATGTATTTCCACGTCTGTATCCGCACAATTTCCCGGACCACAAGCCTCTTTGTTTCCTTTTCTTTGGCAACACGCACAAGGTCTATCGCTCGAGTTACACTGATTATCTGCGAAAAACATATCCGGGAGTCAAGCTCGTGCTTTTCCTGCAGGACTTGATTTCACGCCATTACTCGTTCAACCTTGAAGAAGCGCGCAGCAAATTCAATCTTATTATCAGTTATGACCAGGGCGAGGCAGCCCGCTGCGGAATGCTCTACCATCCCACGCCAATGTCCAAAGTTGAAATAGCGGACAACCCGGACATACCTTCCAGCCACATCTACTTCTGCGGCCACGCCAAGGCAAGATACCGTCAAGTGCATGAAGTATTCAAGCTATGCACGGAAGCAGGCCTCAAATGCGATTTCAACATACTTGGAATGCCTGAGCATGCCTGCCGTCTGAACGGCATAAGATACCTCTCGAAGCCCATCTCCTACACAGAGAACCTTGAAAGGATGTACAAGTCCAAATGCATTCTTGAAATAATGCAGGACGGCGCCAACGGCTTCACCCCAAGACTTTGGGAAAGCATCATCTACAACAAGCACCTCATCACCAACAACAGCTCAATAAAGGATTCCGATTTCTTCTACTGCGATGGTAATCACAACCTTGCCTCCCTCACTGCTAGCAGCATCAAAGAATGGATCAACACCCCTCTGAGCTATCCTCAAACCATGAAGGACAGCCTCTCTCCTCGCCACCTCCTGAAGTTCATAGAACAGAATCTTGCCAAACAGTTTCCGTAAGCCACCCAAATCCAGGTCTTTTTCTTCAATAATCCTCATCTATGCCATAAAAAAAGCCTTTGCTATGATTAAGCAAAGGCTCAAAAAAACAATGGAACGAAGTTGGTAGCAACCTCTGTACAACTTCATTGTTTATGCTTTATCATCGTGATAATAATCGGCATATTTGGCAATAATGGATGCATCTGCCAGAATCTCCACCGGTGGACAGTCCATGAAGATAAGGTC
>JAZRWT010000032.1:0-8561 GCA_045599845.1 Candidatus Egerieisoma sp.
ACCGCTTGGCCTCCGACTTAGATCAACCCTTCCGGTAACCAGGTCCGGAATCAGGCCCTGGAAAGTGGTGACCTCGAGCTTGAGCGGCCTGTTCAGATACTTGGCAAAGCGCATTCCAAGCTCCACGTCAAAGCCCACATATTCCTGGCCGCGCACGGTGTTCATAGGAGTCTGCGTACCGGTAATGGCCATTTTCAACGGCTCTCCGCTTGAAGGCAGATGCAGATCAGGCATTGCAACGGTATCAATGTCACACTCCACCCACCTGTGAATCATTTCCTTATACACCGGCGATGGTCTCAGCTCCTTGAGGAACTGGTTGAACTTGTCTTTCAAAGGAGAACCTTTGGGAAATCCGGCACCCATTGCAGCCGTGAACAGCGTATCCATTTCCATAAGACTTGGATTCTCCCTCACAACATACTTTGTCTGAACATCCAGAGCTATGAGAGCGGTGGCCTTTCCGGAAAGGACGAACTCCGCCGCCTCGGAGATATTCTTGACCCTGTTGACCTTTGCATTCGGATATCTCTTTGTATACTCTATGTCATATATTGAACCCTCCATAACAGCCACGCTGCCATGGTCCGCAATCTCCTCAATATTTGTAAACTGACCAGGATTTTCCACAACAGCTTCTTCCTCCTCTGCGGTCTGCACAAACGTTCCTTTGTCCATATCACCGGAAGGAACAGTATCTGCTGCAACTGTTTTCACATCATTTCCCACCGGCGATGGGTTGGAAGGATTTCCGCAGCACAACACGCCCAAGGCAAGGGCAACGCCGGCTATTGCAGGAACAACGCTCATTGTCTTCTTTTTGTTCAATGCACCGAGCAGAAGACCAATGAGCCAGGCCAGAATGAAATAAAGAATTGCAACTATTATCAGAGGAAAGAATGCATCAAAAGTTCTGGAACGTATAAGGTCCGAAGCCTTGGTCATATCCATGATTGCAATGTAGCCCACGATTGAAGTGCTTTTCAGCAAGCTGATGAGTTCTCCGTGATACACAGGCATTATGTTCCTTATGACCTGAGGGAACACAATATGGAAGAATGTCTGTCTATTGGTGAAGCCCAGGGAAAGTCCGGCCTCCGTCTGCCCCTTGTCAATACCTTCTATTCCTGAGCGGAGCATTTCGCAGATGTATGCGGAAGCGTTCAACGAGAAGGTGATGACTGCCACTATTATTGCTGACTCTATCACAGGTGCCAGAACAACGTAATACATTATCATCAGCAGCACAAGAACAGGCGTTCCGCGCATGAGGTCAACATATACCTTTGCAATCCTGCGGACCGTGGAGTTGCCCTTCATTCTCATCCAGCATACCAGACCTCCGAGTATAGTTCCGAAAATTGCCGCAAAGACAGTTATGAGCACAGTGGTCCACAGACCCTCGAGGATAAGCATGTACCTGTCCTCAACTATCATATTCTTTACAAATGCATCCGCAATCTGATGCAGAAACAATATACTGTTCATCTTAAGCTATTTTTCAATTCTTGTCAAGCCCCATCTTGCGGCGCAAATCAACTATGGTCTGGAAAGCCTGGAGCGGTGAAAGATTGTTTATATCAAGATTTTCCAAAGCGTGCTTTATGTCAACCAGCAGCGGATCATCCAGCTGGTACAAAGAAAGCTGCAGGCCGGTGTCCTTTTTCCTTGTGTTCGTTCTGCGTTTTTGTGGACAAGGATTTTCACCGGCGTTTGCATCTTCATTGTTTTCAAATGAACCGGCCTGTGGTTCTGAATGATTGGAATCATATTCCTGCATGGCCGTACCATGCATAGAGAAATTGCACTGTGATTCAAGTTCATTGAGCTTGTTGTTCGCAGCCAGGAGCACCTGTGCAGGCATTCCCGCAATTGAGGCAACATGTATTCCAAAGCTGTGCGCAACGCCTCCCGGAGTAAGTTTCCTGAGGAAGATTATCTGTTCCTTGTCCTCCTTTACGGCAATGTTGTAGTTCTTCACGCGCGGATAAATCTTCTCAAGTTCGTTGAGTTCGTGATAATGCGTGGCAAAAAGTGTCTTTGCGCCTTTGCCCCATTCGTGGAGATACTCAACAATTGCCCAGGCAATTGACATGCCATCGAAAGTGCTTGTGCCTCTGCCTATTTCATCGAAAAGAACCAGTGACCTTTCAGAGAGATTGTGCAGTATGGTTGATGATTCCATCATTTCAACCATGAATGTTGATTCTCCCAGCGAAAGATTGTCTGATGCTCCCACCCTGGTGAATATCTTGTCTACCAAGCCTATTCTGGCGGAACTTGCCGGAACGAAACTTCCCGTCTGTGCCATGAGAACTATGAGTGCTGTCTGGCGCAGCAAAGCGGACTTGCCGCTCATGTTAGGTCCGGTAAGTATCATTATCTGCAAGCCGTTATTGCTAAGTTCCAGAGAGTTGGCAACATATTCCTCTCCTGCCGGGAGGAATTTCTCAATTACCGGATGGCGTCCGTCCTTTATTTCCAGATCAAGGGAATCGTCCATTTGAGGACGGCAGTAATTGTTCTGTCTTGCCAGCAGAGCAAAACTGCTCAGAACATCAACCCGCGCAACTATGGCGCTGTTCTTCTGAATCGATGCAACCTGAGCCTGTATCCTTCCAACAAGTTCCGCATACTCCTGCTGCTCCAGAACAAGTATTCTTTCCTGAGCCGTTATTATCTTTTCTTCAAAGTCCTTGAGTTCCTGCGTTATGTATCTTTCAGCCCCAACGAGGGTCTGCTTGCGTACCCACTCCGGCGGCACGTTTTCCTTATACGTGTTCCTTACCTCAAGATAATATCCGAACACATTGTTGTAACCTACCTTGAGTGAACTGATTCCTGTGCGCTGCGCTTCGCTTTCCTGAAGATTCCTCAACCAGGTGCGGCTGTCCCTTGCTATTGAGCGCAATTCATCAAGTTCCGCATTCACGCCGGAGGCAATGATGTCTCCTTTTCCGAATGCCGATGCCGGCTCCTCGCATAAGGTTCTTTTTATTGCCTCCCTCAGTTCCAGCTGCTGGTCAATCTGTTCCCCAAGATCACGTAAATGTTTTGCGCAATCCACAACTGCCTTACCGCCGGCTTGAATCCTATCCCCGCAGCCGTTTTTATATGCATCATCAGTTTGGCAACAAGCTGCATCCGTGAAAGGCTGCTCGGGAACATCATTGATATTCATAAGCAGCTGCTTGAGCGGTGTGAATTTCTCAAGCGCGCGGCCGAGTGCGGCGGCCTCCTTAGGAAGCAGTCTTCCAACTGCGCTGCGGGCAATCATCCTCTCAAGGTCTCCCATCTGGGATATCAGTTCCATTGCTGAATCCATTGCTGTGGAAGAATTGAAGAAATATTCCACGCTGCTGTGTCTGCGCTTGAGTTCAGCAAGATCCTTGATAGGAAGCTGCAGCCAGTTGCGCAGCAGGCGGGCACCCATAGGAGAGGAAGTCCTGTCCATGATATCAATCAGTGCGCTGCCCTTGCGGCCCGAACTGGTGCTGAATATTTCAAGGTTGCGTATGGTGAAGGCATCCATCCAGACGTGGTCTCCCCGGTCTATGCGGGAAATGGAACTGATCTGAGGGGTGGATGCGTTGTAATTGTTGTCGAGGTAGAAAAGTATTGCCCCTGCGGAGCTTATTGCCAGTGGAAAATCCTCAATGCCAAAGCCTTTGAGGGAGTTGGTGTTGAACTGCTTGAGCAGGCGGTCCCTGCCTCCCTGAGGAGTGAAAGCCCACTCGTCCATTCTGGTGATGTAGTAATCGGTACCGAAAATGCTTGTGAAATCGTTCATCCGGTCACGGCAGACCAGTATCTCCTTTGGGGCCATTGCTCCGAGCAATATCTTTATATAGTCAGCACTGCCTTCGGTGGCCTTGAAAGTGCCGGTTGAAACGTCAAGGAAGGCTGCGCCGAGCCTGGGGGCTTCAGACGCTTTCTGTCTTGTTATTGTTACCGCACACAGATAGTTGTTCTCCTTCTGCTCAAGAACCCTGTCGGAGTACGATATGCCAGGTGTGACAAGGTCAGTTACGCCTCTTCTCACCAGTTTTCTGGCAAGTGTGGGGTCCTCCAGCTGGTCACATATTGCAACCTTGTAACCGTTCTGAACAAGCTTTGGAAGATATGTGTCAATGGCGTGGTGCGGAAATCCGGCAAGAGGCACGTCGGTTCCCTGACTCTTTCCTCTCTTGGTGAGCACAATGCCCAGAACCCTGCTGGCAACCTGTGCATCCTCACAGAATGTTTCATAAAAGTCCCCCACCCTGAACAGAATTATTGCATTCGGGTGCTGGGACTTCACTTCATAGTACTGCTTCATCAAAGGAGTTTCCTGTGTCTGTTTCTGAGCCATGTATGTTACGCCGTTTTACTGATATACATTTGCAAAAATAAGCTTTTTTATCCTTATATTTGGAAAAAATACTAATCACATATCTATGAAAAATCTTATTGGAAAAGCTGTGTTGTGCCTTGCAGGCGCGGCATTCATTGCAGGAGCAGTTTCCTGCACGAACACTGAGGCAAAGATTGAGAAAGAGCTTCAGACTGTAATGGACGTTAACAAATGCGTTGGTCTTGCAGTTGTTGTTGTAAAGGACAACAAGGTGATTTATGAGAAGGCTCTCGGCCTCAAGGATATGGAAAACAACGTTCCTCTTGATCTTGACGGTCTTTTCAGAATTGCATCAATCTCAAAACAGTTCACTGCAACATCTCTGATGCAGCAGATAGAGCAGGGCAAGCTCACACTTGACACAGACGTTTCAGAAATTCTCGGTTTCCCAATCAGGAACCCTAAATACCCCGACATTCCAATTACCGTGAGAATGCTCCTGAGCCACTCTTCAAGCATGAGCGATGCGAACGGTTACTATACACTCAACAGACTGAACCCTGATTCCTGCGCAACCGCAGACCAGGCATGGAACGACTGGAAACCGGGCACCAAATACGAGTACTGCAACCTTGGTTTCAACACATTGGGAGCTGTTCTTGAGAGAGTGAGCGGTGAAAGATTCGATGAATATGTTCCGAATCACATTCTCAAACCTCTTGGAATCTATGGCGGTTACAACGTAAACAATCTTGATTCAACAAAATTCGTAAGGATTTACGAGTGGCAGAGCGCAGATTCAACTTTCAAATGGTCTCCTGAGGCATACGCTCCAAGAACAGAGGAGATTGCAAACTATCAGTTCGGCTATTCAACTCCTGTATTCTCTCCAACTGGCGGAATGAAGATAAGCCCAAGGAACCTTGCAAAAATAATGAAGATGCATATGAACTACGGTAAGGGCTTCCTTGAGAACGAGGACGGAACGGAAACAGAAGTGAGAATCATTGACTCGCTTTCAGCAGTGCAGATGCAGACAACCACCATTTACCCGTCTGATCCGGGCGACAACGGCTATGGCTTTGCCCTCTGGCAGACCGAGCAGCTTGTGGATGGTCAGTACAATATTGGTCACACAGGCAGCGCATACGGCGTATTCACATCAATGTTCTGGAACGATGCCCACAACTTTGGCGTTGTTGTAATGTGCAACGGTTGCAACGAGCGTGAGGACCGCGGCTATATGGCAATCCACCGCGAGGTTAACGGCATAATGTACAAGTACCTGAACAAATAGCTGCCTTGGCTGTGTTGAATGCGGTTTCCGCTATACGCCGCTACAGACGCATGTAAGACGCATATATGTGACCCACCCCCTCTAAATGACCGGGTGGGTTTTTTGAGTATGCCTTGGAGGGCATTACAGAGCCTATCCGTGACACCGGCTTTCTGATAAATATGTATTATATTTGCGTTCAAGGAACAAAGTGTATGAAAAAAGTAGTATTCCTGATACTCAGCGTTTGCATTTGCTTTCAGTTGCTGGCACAGAACAAAGTTCAAGCTATTGTGGTGGAAGAGGACGGAAGTCCAGTGATGTATGCATCTGTTATTGCTATCGCCAGTGGAAAAGTGATAGGCGGAGTCATGACCGATACCACAGGTGCCTTCAGGCTGGAGATAGGAAAGATTGGGAAATGCAGCCTGACGATAAGCTCCATAGGGTACAACGATGTTTCCAGGGAGATTGACTGCTCTTCCGGCGGAACATTTGACCTTGGCAGAATTGTCATGTCCTTGAACACCGTTGCCCTCAACAGCGTGGTGGTGAGTTCCCAGGCCGCATCAAAAAGCATTTCCGTGGAGAAAACAAGAATCAATCCACAGTCAAACGCCAGCGCAGCAACAGGTTCAGTGCTAGAAGTCATACGCGGAAGCTCCTCCGTGAACGTTGATGGCAATGACAATGTTTCCATACGCGGCAACAGCAACGTGCTTATTCTTGTAGATGGCGTTCCAACCACCTTGGGCGGTCTGGGCAGCATACCCGTGGCCAACGTCCGGAGCATTGACATAATAACAAGCCCTGATGTTAAATATGATTCCGAAGGTACCGGCGGCATAATAAGCATAGTTTCCAAAAAACAGCTTGCCAATGCCTTCACCTCAATGGCATCTTTCAATTACGGCTTCAACAATTTCCTTAACGGGAATCTGGCTCTGGCATACAATGAAGGCCGCTGGGGCTTCAGGTTCAATTTCAACGCAAAGTATGAGCGAGACAGGATTGAAAGCGAACTGCACCGCAGCATAAAGCAAAGCGGAAGTACTCTGGACCAGCTTATTGCTGCAACGAAAAAGACCGCAAACTACAACATAGGCACGAACATAAGTTTCAAGGCAACAAAAAAGGACATACTTACTCTTGATTTCAAGGCCGTTTATCCACGATTGAACAATTTTCAGGACTTCAACAACCATTATTCGAACGGCGGCATACAAAGTGAAAAGTTCCGCCAGACCGATATTACTTTCAATCGCGAAACCTATGAAGGCTCCCTGGCCTACCGCCACATATTTGTTCCGGACAAGAAGGAACTGAATCTTTCCGCTTCCGTTTCCTCAATCACGGGCCACCGCCCTTCATTTTATTACGAGGAGGGACAAATGGTACAGAAATCCGTTTCAGGAGGGCATCCTTTCAATTCCTCGCTGCAGGCGGACTATATGACCGCTGCTGGCAAAGGCAGATTCGAGACAGGTGTGAAAATGACCTACCGGCAGAACAACATAGACCACAAGATGTACGGATACAATCCTGAAACCGGTGAATGGGAATTGTCAGTACCACTGAGCAATGACTTGAAGCACAGGGAATACATACCGGCAGTTTATGCAATGTATTCTTCAAAACTGTCAAAGAAGGTTTCGTACAAGGCAGGCCTGAGATTCGAGTACAGTTACGTAAGCCTGCACAGCAACAAGGAAAAACTGAGTGACCACAGTGATTGCCTGTTCCTTGCTCCCAATCTTGTACTGAACTGGAAGATTTCCGAGCCTTGGTCCATGACATTCGCCCTCTCCCGCAGAATTTCCAGACCAACGTACCCGCAGCTCAATCCTTACATAAACCTGATTGACAACCAGACTTACGAAACAGGCAATATAAACCTCAACCCTGAAAAGGCCAACAAACTTGACATTGCTTACAGTTTTGCCAGCGGCAAGGTGGTCATAAACGGAAACGCATATCTGAACTACACGCAGGATTACATAAATCAGCACGCCTATATTGAAAATGACATACTCATTTTCACATATGTGAACGATGATTATTTCCTCAGCACCGGAATAGACCACAATTTCAAGTTCAATCTTCTCAAATGGTTCTCACTTGACATTGCCAGCAATACATACTACACAAAATCACGCGGCAATTTCAAAGGAACCGAGACAAGGAACAGCGGCTGGGTGAACAACAGCAACGTCAGCCTCAATTTCAAGCCTGTAAAGGGAATGAACATCCAGGCCCAGTATTTCCTTACCACGCCACAGTACTTTCCCCAGTTCACCACAAGCCGCATCCACTACTGCAACATAGGAGTGAAACAGTCCTTCCTGAAGAACTCCCTTACAGTCTCTGCCATTCTCACTGATATTTTCAATACACGGCGATGGGATATTCACTCCAACAACAACATCTACTCCCTGGAGAACAGGAGCAGGAACCTGAGCCGCATGTTCTGGATAGGCATCAGTTGGAACTTCAATTCCTTCAAGCCTCTGAAGAACGCCAGCAAAAAACAGGAAGAAGACCGCAGCGTAATCAGACTGGGAGATTAAGCTGCCACCACCCTCTGCCTTCGGGCTGGAAGTAAATACATGTGAATCTTCACGTATTGAACGCCCATTCGTTTGGACGCCCGCAAGTTGAGCACCCAGTCACTGGGGTTTCATCCAACTGATTCATTGGTGGGAGTATGTCAAATGGAACTGTTGCTATCTAAAGGTTAAGAATATCCAATATCTGCGCTGGAGTTACTACGATAGGAGTCTTGGGGAAGTGCTTGAGATTACCTGTGACAAGATAAGCATTATCCGTACCTAACGCCACTTCGTAGAAAACGCGGTCGTCCTCATCGGGAAGGGATTCAGGATAAGCTGTTCTATCGGCGTTCTCTCCAAGAAAGACTATACGCTCCACAAGGAGTTCGCGTGTTTCCTTATC
>JAZRWT010000033.1:0-18310 GCA_045599845.1 Candidatus Egerieisoma sp.
CTTTGCAATGGAACGTCTGCAGGGAGCCAGGGAGGCCCTTCTGTTCGCATTCATCACAGGACTGATAATAGCGTTCGCCGGGGTTGCTTCGCAGATATTCACACAGATATTCGCGGATGACATTCTTACAAGGAAGAACCCTGAATGGTTCACGCCGTTCATGATTCTGTTCGGTACGCTGTTCATTGTCCAGGCACTCACCACATTGGTTTCCAACATATACGGAAGGGCTTTCAGGATGAAACTGTCCATAATCGGCAACACTTCATTTCTGCTGCACATACTCAAGCTTCCAATGCGTTTCTTCGGACAGCACGCGCCAGGTGACCTCATAATGCGCCAGCAGAGCGCGGCCTCAATCTCCAACTCACTGGTAAGCGAACTTGCGCCTGTGATAACGAACGTGGCCCTGCTTGTGATTTATATGTTCTTCATGCTACGCTACAATCTTGTGCTTGCAGGAATAGCCGCTGCAACCACCCTGCTGAACCTTCTTCTGGTGAGACTGGTGGCCGAGAAGCAAGTGGACCTTATCAGGGTGTCCGAGAGGAAAAAAGGAAGACTCATGAGCCGCACAATGTCAAGTCTTGCGAACATAGAGTCCATAAAAGCCGCCGGAGCGGAGAATGAGTTCTTCACAAGATGGAGCAGGACCTTTGCTTCCGGATTCAACTCGGACGTGAAGATGAACAGGACAATAGCCTATCTGGGCACAATCCCGGGACTGCTTGTAACGGTGTGCAATACAATCGTTCTTGGCATAGGAGCATACTATATCATTAACGGAAACATGACAATAGGTATGCTCATGGCTTTCCAAAGCCTCATGTCAACGTTCATGACATCCTCGAATTCCATAAGCGGCACATTCAACAATCTCATAAAGATGCGTGCCGACATGGAACGTATGGAAGACGTTTACAGGGCCGAAACTGACCCTGCTATCACAGGTGCTGCTTCCATAAAGGATTCCGCCATCTCAGGTGGCAAGCTTGGAGGCAGACTCGAACTGCGCAACGTTTCATTCGGATACAACAGGCTGGAGGCGCCGCTGGTGAAGAATTTCAGCCTGAAACTTGAGCCTGGCAAAAGCGTTGCACTCGTTGGAGCCAGCGGATGCGGCAAAAGCACCCTGGCAAAGATCATTGCAGGAGTGAACATCCCATGGAGCGGAGAAGTGCTTTACGACGGACTTCCTTTAAACAAGATAGACAGGAACACCTTTGTGAATTCCGTTGCCATTGTAAGCCAGGAACACGTTGTCTTCAATGGAACGATTTCAGACAACATAAAAATGTGGGACGGAACAATAGAGGATTTTGCAATGATTCTTGCATGCTATCAGGCACAGATTCACAATGAGATAGCATCGCGTTCAGATGCTTACGGCACAGTCATCAACGATGGTGGCTCCAATTTCAGCACCGGTCAGTGCCAGCGAATGGAAATTGCAACCGCCCTTGTCCGCGAGCCTATAATCCTTATACTCGACGAGGCTACCAGCGCGCTCGATGCGCGCAGTGAGTTCCTTGTAATGCAGGCAATCAAGGAGATGGGCATATCACTGGTGATAGTTGCGCACAGATTGAGCACGGTACGTGACTGCGATGAAATAATTGTAATGGAGAACGGGCACGACATTGAGCGTGGCACCCATAGTGAGCTTATGAATGCCAGAGGAAAATATCATGAGCTCATGACCATATCTGACGGAGGAGAGAAATAATGGAAGAAGTATATCTGGAAAGGCTCAAGGAACGTTGTCAAACCGATCAGGTGACCATGAACAAAGCCATGAATGACCTCAACGGCATGATAAACCGCAAAAGCAGCGGCAAGCAGGAGCAGGCGCTTATGAGCAGGCATCTTCCTTACAGGAAGCTTTCCTCCTGGGACATCATACTGTTTGCGTTCAAGTCAATTTCATTCACCGATGTATTGTACATATTGGGAATCAGCCTTGTCACAGTTCTGCTGAACATGCTCCTGCCGCTTTTGAACAAGGAAATATTCGACAATATCATTCCGTCCGGTGAAACCGGCACCCTCCTCCCCATTGTAATAGTTCTGGCAGCCTCGGGAATCGGTGCGGCGCTCTTTGCCGTAACCAAAAGCCTGCTGCTCATGCGTGTGCGTGACAAAGTGGAGGTTGACATGCAGGCGGCAATCATAGAAAGGACCTTCAAGCTTCCGGCAACTTTCTTCAAGAAATTCAGTTCCGGTAATCTGGGCTCCAGGATAATGTCGGTATCGTCAATATGCGCCATGCTCAGCGACAGCGTTCTGAGCGGTATACTGGCATTGCTCTTTTCATTGATTTATTTCTACCAGGTGTTCATATACGCAAAGTCGCTTCTGGGCATCTGTGTTCTCATAATGCTGGCCAACTGCATAGTATCAGTATCAATCTTCATACTTACAAAGCGGTTCCAGAATGAAATACAGCCCAGGAATGCCGAATTAAGCGGTTTTCTGTTCAGCCTGGTTAACGGCATGCAGAAAATAAAGACAAGCGGTTCGGAACAGAGAGCATTTGCCAGATGGGCGTCAATGTTCAAGGACTCCAGCCCCGACAAGGCAAGCAAGCCATTGGCAATAACCATAATGCCTGCCATATCAATGATGGTTTCAATGGGTGGCACACTGCTTATCTATTATGGGGCTTTCACCAGCGGAATACAGCTCTCGGACTACATTGCCTTCAATGTTGCATTCGGAATGGTTTCCGGTGCAATAAGCGCATTTGTTTGCATTCTGCCTTCTCTTGCCCAGCTCAAGCCTATGTTCAATCTTGTAAGGCCGGTGCTCGATGAAGTGCCTGAAACGGAAGAGGACATGCCATCTGTTGACATGCTTATGGGCAACATTGAGGTGAACGGTCTCAAGTTCAGATACAGCGAGGATTCTCCGTATATCTACGATGGCTTGAATCTCAAGATCAACGCAGGTGAATACGTTGGCATTGTAGGTGATTCAGGTTGTGGAAAAACAACGCTCATACGTCTGCTTCTCGGATTTGAGAAACCTGAAGCGGGAACCATATTCTATGACCACCACAATCTTGCGAACGTTAACAAATCCTCCTTGCGCAGACATATAGGCACCTGCCTCCAGGACAAGGAGCTTTTCGGAGGAACAATCTTTGACAACATTACCATCAACGCCCCTCTGAGCACATACGAAGATGCCTGGGAGGCTGCAAAGCTGGCTGTCATAGACGAGGAAATAAAAGAAATGCCAATGCAGATGCATACACTCATAAATGACAGCGGAACCGGCATAAGCGGCGGCCAGAAACAGAGGATCCTCATTGCCAGAGCTCTTGCCGGCAATCCTTCCATCTTCTTCATGGATGAAGCCACAAGTGCCCTTGACAACATAACTCAGGAAAAGGTTGCGGAAAATCTTGCGAACAGGCACGCCACAAGGATATGCATTGCACACAGACTGAGCACAATCAAGAAATGTGACCGCATACTTGTCCTCCGTCACGGAAAAATTGAGGAGGAAGGCAGGTACGATGAACTAATAGCTAAAAAAGGATATTTTTACGAACTGGTACAGAAACAACTATGAAACAGCTGATCATTCCTATCATTATCATATCGTCAATGCTCCTGTCATGCAGCGGAAGCAATGATTCATCAGAAGCCGCCGGGCAGGCCATGGCTTACGGTGAGGAAGCCCTTCAGTCAATGCAGCAGTCCGCCGACTCGGTCAAGGCAGCTGCCGCCTCCAACAGTGCGGCCAGCTCGAAGACAGTAAGCAAGGGGCACATAGAATCAGTGACAGACATCTCCGTTTACTGCCAGCTTCAGGAACAGATTGTAAAACTGAACATCAAGGACGGAATGAAAGTCAGCAAGGGACAGACGCTTATAGTGCTGGAAGAGGAGAAACTTCTGAGCCAGCTGGTTCAGGCAAGGAACCAGTTCGAACAGGCGAATTTCATGTATGAAGAGATTCTGGTAGGCCAGGGATACAAAAAGAACGAATTCAGCAAAGTTCCGGAATATGTGAACAGAATGGCCAAAGTGAAAAGCGGCTATAATACCAATGAGGAATCCCTGAGACAGGCAGAAATAAATTATGCGAAAAGGAACGTTCTAGCACCGGTTTCCGGAACCGTTTCAGACGTTGCCGTACACCAGTATGACCTGCCACAGTGTTCCACACCAATCTGCCACATATTCGATGCGGAGCATCTTAAAGTTGTGTTCAACATACTTGAAAGCGAACGCAGCAGAATAAGCATAGGACACACGGTGCAGGTTACAACCGTTGCATACGTGAATGAGCATCACAGCGCAACCGTGAATCTCATAAGCCCTAAAGTTGACAATAACGGAATGATAAAGATTGAAGCAGTCATATCGGACCATGAGAACCTCATGCCGGGAATGACAGCTTTCGTTGATTTATAGAATCATGCACCTGAAAAATATTGAAATGATCATGATAAGAAGAATGCTGAAAGCCAGCCTGCCATTCATGGTTGTGTGCGTCTTCACAATGAGTTCCAATGCACAGACAAGCTCCGCCGCAAATGACGGCGGCAATGTCCTTTCATTGTCCTTGCAGAACACCATTGACATTGCCTGCGACAGCGCTCTGCAGGCATTCCAGGCCAAATACATACTTGAATCAAGTCAGTTGAACTACCAGTCTTTCCTTGCATCAAGGAAATGGCAGCTGGGACTCAAGTTCAATCCTTCATACGAACATCTATCCATTTCACCGGAGGCATACTACGCATCGGGAGCAGGCAGCAACAATGCCCTTTCAGCTGGTGCCACCCTTGACTTCAACCAGCTCATAGGCAGCACAGGAGGTTACATATACGCCAGTTCCAACATAGCATGGAGCGAATTCTTCGGTAATAATGCAGACAGTTACAAAGCCGCATACGGATGCCCGAGGATGTTCGGTGCAACTCCTATAAGAGTTGGTTACCGTCAGGAACTTCTAGGTTACAATGCTGCCGAATGGGAAAAGAAGATTCAGGACAAACACATTGAAACCGCGAAGAACGAATATATATCAACATTGGCCGATATTGCTGAAACAGCGGCCGGGTACTTCTTCAGATATGCTTCAAGCAAGGCCCTGTATGACATGTATGTAGTCAATGCCATAAGTGCCGATTCACTTTACAAAATCGGACTGGAAAAATACGCCATAACTTCCATAAGGAAAGATGAGCTGCTTTCACTCCAGCTTCAGTTGATGAACTCGCAGAACGACGTACGTTCAAGTCTGAACTCCCTTCAACAGGCAAAGCTTTCACTGATGTCATACCTGAAACTTGACAAGACAGGTATTGACATAGAAGTTACACTTCCGAGCAATCCTGACCACACAATCATTGTGGACCCTGAAAAGGCGGTAGAGTATGCAAAATTACATAACCCGGCTTTCGGACAGGTTGAAGAAGCTAATTTGCAGGCTCAACAGGAACTTGACAGAGCAAAGCGCGAAAAGAACTTCCAGATGAATCTTGATTTGAGCGTGGGCCTGCAGAAATTCGGGCCTTCCATGAGCGATTTCGGCTCAAAGAACAAGGCTTATACAGTGGGACAGGTAACACTGGCCATACCGATTTATGACCATGGAATGCGCAAGAGCCAGTACAATGCAGCAAAAAGCAGACTGGACTACTACAACGTTCAACAAATGGAAACTGAACGTACCTTCAAGGAAAATATCTACAACACAATAAGGGATTTGGAAATGCAGCAGCAAATGCTGGTTGAAACTCAGAGAGCAATGGAACTTGCAGACGAGTCATTCGCACAGAACCAGTACAATTATGCACAAGGCCTTTCAGACATCAATACCTTCACATGGGCTCAGAACCGCAAGGACAGCGCACATATCAATTATATCAACGCTCTGAGCAGTTTCTGGCTGGCATATTACAGACTGTGCTCCCTTACACTCTATGACTTCTACAACATGAAGCCGCTGCTTGATCAAGATTAACGCAAGGAGGTCCTCCTTTAAGCCAGCTTCCGAACATTATATTGAACTGAACCGGAAGTTAATATTTTAAACAGGCCTCTGCGGAGTTCTAGGCTTGTCATCCTCCGCAATATAAATCAAAACATAAAGAGCAAATGAAAAGTTTTCTTTCAAAAGAATTCTCAGAATTCGAAGCAAGCATCAAAAAGGCCAACCCTCTGTTGCTCACCACTTTGGTGCTTGCTGTGGTTTCCATGAACCTCCTGGCCAACAAGGAACTTTTCCGCACCGAATGGGTAGCGCTCGACTGCGGTTTCGTCCTCTCATGGATACCATTTCTCATTATGGACGCAGTTTGCAAGGCATACGGAGGCAAGGCAGCAGTACATTATTCTTTACTGGCGATAGTAATGAATCTTCTCCTCTTCCTGGTATTCAAAATCGTATCGCTCACTCCGGGAATGTGGGGTTCATTCTATTCCACAGGCTTGCCTGAAGTGAATAATGCCTTGAACACTACCATTGGGGGATCCACCTGGATTGTACTGGGCTCATCGCTGGCCATGGCCGTTTCTGCCGTAACCAACTCCATTGTGAATATCTCGGTTGCAAGGCTGATGTCAAAGGACAATTATGCCAGTTTTGCCGCCAGAAGTTTCATTTCCACAGCAATAGGACAATTCGTTGACAATCTGGTTTTTGCTCTTGTAGTGAGCGTTACGCTGTTCGGATGGAGTTACACCCAGGCACTGCTCTGTTCAATTACAGCAGCCGGATTCGAACTCCTTATGGAAGCGCTCTTCTCCGGCTTAGGCTACAAACTTTCCAGAAAACTATGATTTTCTTCTTACTCAAGATTGGCAAGCATTTATTTATTACTTTTCAAGAACTTACGGAAGGATTGAGAAACTTGAATCTTCTTATCGTCATAATTCACTGTAATGGTGATTGTTCCAAACTTATTTTATAATTGGGCCCGGCTCGTCACTGACGAGACGATAAAGTTGAGGATCATGCATAAGTTCTTCAAGTTCGCATATCTGTCCATCAACCTCTACTTCATGCCAGATAAGGCGCGTTCCATGGCTGTAATCTGAATAGAAGTCTGCGTGGCGCAGGAACAGCGGTTGTTGAGGATGACCGTCCGGGTGATGCCAGCCATATATGGCAATATTATTCTCATATTCAGGATTTATATCTATATACCGCGATAGTACAAGATCTTTTTTCAATCCGGATATGAATTGGCCGAAGTGATATCCTTTTGCCTTGTACAAAGCCTTGAGAGCATTGTTATGGTCCTGAAATACTATTGGCAGGGAATTGCGTCCGCGCAAAGGGCGGAATGGAAATATTTCAAGAGAACCTTCTGCAACATCATTGATTCTATCTACAAGAAAAGTTGTAGGGAGCACGCAGCCCAATGCCTTGGCAATTTTCCGTGATGAAATTATGCCCATGGGCATACGCACGAAATCCTCATTGGATCCAACAGCCAGATAATCTGGAAGCGCCCAGAATTCAACAACGTGACCAAGCCTTTCATACCTTATTTTCTTGAAGTATCGCAGTGTATCAGGAACATTGCCCTCAAGGATGGCCTTAGAAGTGCTGTCCTCGAATTCCCAGAAGTCCCTGTCATCAATGGATTCAACGAAGTCCCAGGCTTTCAATCCGTTACCCTTGTGCTCCATGAAATACGGAAGAGGCTTCAGCCCTGCGGATTTCAGTTCCTTGCTGTTACATCCTGCATCGCAGATATATCCGGAATAAGCGCGTTCGCCCCAGAAAACATAACCCCTGCCCTCTTTCTTTGTCCCGGACCAATCGGAGTCTATGAATCCGTTCTTTTCTACCAGCACCGTATGCCAGATAGTACCGTCAGGATTCTTGAGCAGTTTGAAAGTGATACGCCCTTTCGAACCGCGCCAGACCTCTGATGAAGCATCCTCCTGTAGTTTGATTTTAAACGTTTTGGACAGATCTCGTATCATGGCATGGCTTCTGCCCCAGGTGCCTCCTTCCTTAGTCACAAGTGGCTTTCCATTATAAATGACGGTAACATCCTCGTATGAAATCACGGATAGATAGTGTTCCTTGTTCTTGAGCCAATCGCTGAGTTTCCTGCAATGAACTTCTTCAAGATACCCATACACGCTGTCCAGAAAAACAAAACGTTTGATTTTCGGATTGATTGGTTCAGCTGTCCGCAGATATTCAAAAAGGAAATATCCTCCACCTGAATGGCTGCTCAGAGTTATTGTAGGATTATATTTTTCGTAAAGACTGGAGATGTCGTTGATTATTGCTGGGAGAACCTGTGGAAGGACATCCGCGTGCCTGTGACGCCAGCTTGTCCAGGAACGCTGCCTGTCCATAAGGTACACAGTTATATAATTCTTCGAAGCGTCATTGGCCCTCATGAATTTTGTCTGTGCGGCAATATGCTGAATGTCAAAATGCCAGTCATCATCTCCGGTTGTGTACTTCCCGGCCGTCCATTCAATGCTGTTGCCATTTGGCAGGGCATAGAAGATAATTTCCGTGGCTTTGGTTGAATCCAGCATTTCAGGAGCGTCAACCGTTATATTTACATCCGGATAACTATCGTTGAGTGAATAAACGCCTAATAACTTTGAAATGGCAATTGTGAGTATCAGACAAAGGACTTTCATGGAATTATTTCTTCAAATATGGGTTCTCGCCGGTCAATGAATGCATGAAAGCTACAATGGTCCTGATATCGTTATCTGAAAGTTCCTTGCCAAGTTCATATCTTGCCATTGCGGCAACGGCTTCTTCAAGAGTCTGATATGTTCCATCGTGGAAGTATGGTGCAGTCAAGGCAATGTTTCTCAAACCAGGAGTTTTGAAGCGTTGCAAATGAGCATCATTTCCAGTAAAGCCCTTGAGGCCGTCATCATCTGATACATACTCGATTTCAGGGAAGCGCTGCTTGCGGTCAGCGAAATAATCCCCGTAAATACCAAGTTTCTCAAAGCTCTTCCCTCCCATTACAATTCCTGTATGACAGCAGATGCATGCATTTGCCTTGAACAGTTCATAACCTGCGAGTTCTTCTTCAGACAGGGCATTGCTATCGCCTTTAAGATACTGGTCAAATCTGCTGTTTGGAGTCAGCAGTTTCTTCTCAAACTCTGCAATAGCAGCCGTGACTGTGGCCTCTGTAAGGCCTTCTCCTGGATAAAGTTCCTCGAATTCCTTCACCAAAGCCTTGTCTCCCTTCAAACGGGCAACAATCTGGTCCCAGGTCTGGTCACCCATCTCAACAGGATTTGTTGGAGGAGCTGCGGCCTGAGCCTGAAGGTCGGCGGCACGGCCGTTCCAGAACTGCTGGATATTATATATGGAATTATAAACCGTATGTGCATTTACAGTACCTTTAAGTCCGTTGATACCCTCGGAAACACGTTCATCGGCATGGTCAGCTCCGCCATCTTCAAGTACGTGACATGTTGCACAGTTGATGGTTCCGTCAAGGGAAATACGCATGTCGTTGAACATTTTTTCTCCAAGCTCCGCTTTGGCAACATCATAAGGGATACTGTCAGGAATAGGAATAATTGTGTTGTTGCCGCCTCTCATATCCATTATCCATTTGGTAAGGACTGCCCTTTCCTTCTGGTTGAAACCAGTTCCCCAGTGTGTCATCCTGTATGCATGAACAGGCATGGTATTATAGGCCACGGCGTGTTCTATCATGGAAAGAGTGACTTCATCAAAACCATATCCACTAGATATGCGGTATTCATCAGCATGCTTCAAGGTATCAGTATTTTCAGGAAACTCTGCGTTGGAAAGAGGATTTTCCGTTTCTGAATCTGCAAACGCCTGTTCATCATTTGAATTAACATTATCCTTTGCTGAATCTGCAAACATAGATTGCTCGTTTGAATGAACATTATCCGTTGCTGAATTTGCAAACGCCGATTTGAGGTCAATGAAATCAGTGGCATGTTTGCGGTCATTGGCAATCATCCTGCCAACGTGCGGCCATGATTCCATTAATGAAGGCTCAGGATTTGATGAGTGGCAAACGAAACAGTCATTCTGCTCAAGTATAGCTAACACCTGCTGAGCAACAGGAGCATCAGGAAGGGATTTGCGTAAACAGAAACGATAAACCGCCGTTACTGCCGCAGCGGCAAGCAAAACAAAAATGAATATCTTAAGAAACTGTTTCATTCGTACACAATTTTCATTATTACAAAGATAAGGCTTACTAATCAGAAATCCTATCTTGTTACCCCGATTTCTGTTGAACTGCAGAAGTAGTTCATTAGAATGACGTTTATATTAATGATGTTCATTTTGCTGAATGTGATTTGTGGCTTTGCAAAATGCATTATTCATAGCTTCCACTCTCATTCAGCAATAGTGTGGCTCAAGTACAAGCAAAGGGCAACTGAAGGGTATTCTTCCATCTTTTCATTTTTCCCGCAGAGGTAGATGTGCTGACTATTCTCGTCAATGCGTGATCGCGGAGACGCTTACTTATTCCAGGATGGTACTCACTATCCCTCCCGCAGGTACTTTCTGAGGCGTACCATTGAGAACCAGTAGCTCTTTTTCCTATGCCAGTACTCAAATATCATTGTCAGATGTGATTCTGAGGCCTGTTGATGAGTACAGGCCAGACTTTCTTGCCAGCAAGCGCTCAATACCCTTCATTACCTGGCATTGAGCATGGTAGCCAAAAAATCACCATTGATTATCAATGTGTTACAAAGCAAGGTATGCTCAATACCCTTCATTACCTGGTATTGAGCATGGTAGCCAAAAAATCACCATTGATTATCAATGTGTTACAAAGCAAGGTGTGCTCAATACCCTTCATTACCTGGTATTGAGCGCGGTTTATTCAGCATTACATTTGATTGGTAGCAAGAAGGATACATAATAAAGCGGCCTTGCGTAACATATTGGAACTATGGTTTGGTATTGTATGTGTGAAGACTGTGGGCGGCGGAAGGAAGATAGTTTACTCCGTACCAAGTGATTTGCATTGCAATGAAAGCTGCAAGAATTACTAGCAGCAGAATGCCAGCCTTCACAGTTGGCTTTCTACGAAATGTTCCTTTGGAGGCAGCATTTATTGAGCACTGCTCCAGCTTGTTGCTCATTTCTGAAAAATGATTGTCTTTCTTTGCAACGGCATTGGCTGAAGGAAGTAAATGATTCGCATGAATAGCAACGAGAGTAAGAAGCCAGGTTGCGGCAGCCCAACACTCCTTGGCATCCCAGGTCCAGTAATCGCCCCATGCATATCTGGCCCACACCGCGCCGCAAAGCATTCCGAGCAACATCAACAAAGACGAAGTTTCAAGGCACTTCATTGCTGCACTGTATATTTGTGAGTAACAGTCAGTACGGAAATTTTCATTGTTTCTGAATAAGTATTTGCTTAAAAAACATTTATTCAACCAGCTTCTGGAATTGTTGAGCACGGACCGGTGACAGAAGAAATATCTCAGCACATTATGAATAAGAATCAGTAAAAGTGATATTGCGAGCAATGAATATGACATCATGTAGAAAATCAGATGTGGAACGAACCATAGGCTTCTCAAGGCTGGCATCAGCGTTGAGAACTGTATTCTTGCCAAAGAGATTGCACCGAATGCTATGGCAAGAACAAATGCAGAAACAAACAGGACTTTACCATTCCACAGTCTCTTCATTTTCAGTATTGAGCCAAGTGCCATCAGAACCATGCCAATAAATACTATTGGCAGCCATGGGTCCTTTACTAGAATCAGAATACTGTACTTGCAGTTCATTCTGTCATAATCTGCCTGATAGAATCTGTACCCTTTGTACTTGCAGGGATGATTAACGCTGGTTTCAAATCTTTTGCCATCAACCAGCAAAGTACTGGTGAACTGCTTTGGCTTCTGCCCGTCTTTATAATAATCAATATGGAAATCTTCAAGAGTAACATTAAACGGAAGGAGTACCGGCTCTCCGTTGGAATTGTACGCTACATTGGCAGGAACAGCTTCATCAGCCTTCATCTGCAGTCGAGAAAAATCCGGAGCTCCAAAGAATCCTCCGCAAATTATCAGAAAGAATCCTGCGTGCAATGTGACGAAAACAATGGATTTTCCATTAAATCCATTAGTGGATTCTTTATGGTGCTGCAAGTTCAATGAAACTGAAGCATTTTTGCAATGTTTTTCTGAACCAATATTTCGCGCCGGAACTATGCCCTGTGCATCTTCAGAAAGTGAAGTACTTTTGTTATTGTTATCAGAGCCTGCATTACTGAGTGGTTTGCAGGTGTTATTATGAAAGAAGTTGAATACTACGGTGGAGCAGCAGAACATCAGCAAAAGAACTAAAATCAGGAATGGCCAGGAGTGAAACATCTCCAGGCTCCAGGTCCCTTCAACAGCCATGAGCACTGCTGCAATCAAAAGCAATGCAGATGCACATCTTGAATCAAACAGCAAGATCAGCCAATCATGTTTTGTGACATTACCAGAAGTTTTTAGTTTCCGGTGCTTCTCCGCAGACATATTTCCTGCCAGCATAGCCACGGCAATGAGTACCAGTGCGCCAATCAGCGTCAATGGAAACTCCAATATGCTAAAGTCACTCATATTCACAGAGAACTTTAACGCTCCACTATTGGCAGGCTTATGCTTGAAGTAGCACCAGGGCCATGAAGTATTGTGACTGTAGCAGCTTTGTAGTCGGATTCCTCGGCCTTGAAGATGTTCGGCACTGCTGTCTGCGGATTTATGTCTATGAGCGGGAACCATGTACTTTGTATCTGCACGCGTATATGATGTCCTGGCAGAACATAGTGAACAACATCGTTCAAAGTAAACTGCAGATGCTCTTGTGCGCCAGGTGTAAGGAAGCAAGGCTTGTCAAAGCCATGAGCAAAACGTGCACGGAATACATCGCCACGAATAAGCATCTCAGCACCGTCCGGAGTAACGTCAAGAACTTTGACAATAAAATCAAGGTCTTCCCCGCTTGTCTTGTAATACAGATCAACGTCAACAGGTCCGCAAAGGAAGAGTGTATCTGCAACTGCCGCATAATCAAAGTTCACAAAAGCTGTACTGTCATCAACGTAATTGTCGGCCATATAACTGCGGTCCCTCACGTCCTTTTTCGAAGGATGCAGATAACGCAGAGGTTTGGCAGGATCGGAAACGTACGAACTTTCATTGCTATCGCCATGTTGGAAAGGCATCCTCACCATGTTGTATGAAGGGAGGCGGTCAAGGAAAAGAGGAGACCAGGTAGCTGAGCTGTCGCAGGTGGCAAAGGAAGGAATGAGGGTTACGGCTGCAGGTTTTTCAGGAGAGCCTTCAAGGTAATGGGCAAAGAAAGGGTACTCCACTTCATTGTAGAAGAAATCAAAGAGGCCAGGGCCGAAGTTCCAGGCGCCAAGGTGATCGTATGACTTGTTTCTCCAGGAGCCGTGAATCCAAGGGCCGTTAAGATAATATACCTCGGTTTCAGGCGATTCGCGTAGCAAAGTACGGTATGTCTCAACTGCGCCATAACAGTCCTCGGCATCGAAAAGAGCCCCTACCACAAGCATGGCCGGTTTCACGCTCTTCACGTAAGGAAGATGGGCCACGCTCTTCCAGAAATCGTCGTAATTCGGATGATTCACAATTTCGTACCAGAAAGGATAGTATTTGCGCAGCGTATCCTCGTTCCCGTAAGCCTGGATAATATTCTTCGTAGTATGCATACGGCAATAATAGTCATATTTGCTGTTGCCGTAATCAACCTCGGGCTTGTAGTTGCCGGCGGCAAAGGCCTCGCGGTCCGCGAACACGTACGAGCCGAAGTCATCGGTATCAAGCAGCATGTACGCACCGTTGTGATGAATGTCATCGCCGATGAACCAATCCCCTATAGGTGCCTGAGGCGAGCATGCCTTGAGCGCAGGATGGCCGCAAAGAGAAGCCACGGTGGAATAGTAACCCGGATATGAAATGCCGCAGATGCCAACATTTCCATTATTTGGAGTATTCTTCACCAACCAGTCAATGGTATCGTAAGTATCTGTTATATCATTCACATCACCGCTCAACGGACGTATGTTACTATAGGAACCTTCGCTTTCATATCTTCCTCTTACATCCTGATAGACAACAATATAGTTATGTCTTGTGAAAACCGCCATCTCGGTATCGAAAAGTTCTTCGCTCCTGAACCCCTCTCCATAAGGGGCGCAGCTGTATGGGGTACGGCGCATGATGATTGGCCTTCCTTTTGCACCGCAATCTACTGGTTGATAGATTGTGGTATGAAGTTTAACGCCATCGCGCATCACAATTTTGGCCTCGCGCTTTATATATCCGTTCTCAGACTTCAAGGCCTGGGCATTTTTGATTTCGCCTTTGTCAAGCTGCTTTGTAGCATCCCTGTTTATGACAGGCAGGGCAGGTTTTGTTGAAGCATCAAGTGCTTTCTGAATACGTTTCTGAAGTTTTGTATCACGTCTGACGGCCTTGCGTATCTTCTTCTCAAGATTCGTAATCACAGGTGAGAACCCTTCATCGAAATACCCGGCATTGGCCTTGAGCATAAGCACTCTGCGCACTCTTGCATTCAAATCCTCCATTGAGAAGCAGTATGCTCCCTGTGATGCTTGCTCCGCTGTTTGCTGAGCATTGAAGCGCTCTCGTTCAGCTCCATTGTCAAGAGTACTTCCTGATACATCAGATAGCGTTTGTTCAGCATTGACACACGAAAGTTCTGCTCCATTGGCATATTCTGCTCCAGTTTGAATGGCAACTGGAATGTTGTTCATATACCTCTGAACGGAATCCGCAATTGCGCTTATGGATTGTGCAGGAGTTGTTGACATAAGGAACATTTCAACGCCAGCCTTGTATGCCAGCACATCCACATCAACCTGGTCCATATCGCCCCTTGCTCCCTTCATGGCCAATGCATCGGTGATAACCACCCCATTGAAGCCATGCTCTTTCTGAAGCAAATCACGCACACACTTTGAAGACAGAGACATTGGAAGCCCCGTTGAATCTATTGCAGGGATGCACAGATGCGCTACCATCATCATTGCCAGACCATTGTCTATCATCTTTCTGAAAGGAACGTATTCAACGCTGTCAAGCCTCTCCTTTGAAAAATTCATCACAGGCAGGGCCTTATGCGAATCAACATCAGTATCTCCGTGACCCGGATAGTGCTTTCCACAGGCATAAATGCCTGCATCCTGCATACCAAGCATATAGGCATTTGCATATTTTTCCACCAGCGATGGTTTGTCTCCAAACGACCTTTGAGCATCCCAAAGGATATATTTTTCCGGACATATATCGGCAACTGGAGCAAAATTCACGAAAATGTTCAGGTCCTTCAGTTCCTTGCCAACGTTAAGGCCCATCTTGTAAACAAGGTCCTCCGCATTGTCAAGACGGCCAAAATGAGCCGCCCTCTGATAAGGCTTGTATTCCTTCAGACGCATAGCCGCTCCCCATTCTCCATCTATGCACACAAGCAGAGGATATTTTGCCATTGACTGCAACTGGTTAAGTCTTGGAACGAACTTGCGGGCCTGACCGCCCATGACAATGAGCGACCCAACACCCCAATCATGAATAAGTGTATCTTGCTCAATGAGTGCAGCCGAATCCTCCCTCCTGTCAATTTCAATCACAAACAACTGCGCCACCTTTTCCCTTATGCTCATGCTGTTGATTATCGCCTCCACTTTTGCCCTACGCTGAGCCTGCAATTTTCCGCTTGCTTTGCTGCCATTGTCCTGAGTGTTTCCCCGATAGCTGCTTTGGCTGCCAGCCTGCAATTTTCCGCTTGCTTTGTTGCTATTGTCCTGAGTGTTTCCCCGATAGCTGCTTTGGCTGCCTGCCTGCAATTCCACGCCTGCTGTTCCGTTAATGACCTCACTTGCTCTACAAGCCAGAAGTTCCATTCCTGCTTCGGACATATAGGCGCTTGTTCGCGCATGAATTGAAAAAGAGATGGAAACAATAGCTACAACTATAGCTGAACCATATATTTTCAAGAGATTAGCATGTTTCATATTCCTGCAATATATTCCGCAAACCTTAGATTTGCATTGTTCTAAAGATTACCAGGCCTCTTATTCCTGCAATTATTTCAACTGACCTTAGATTTGCAGAGTCATTGACTGCACCAAGGTTTATGTTGCGAAAATAATAAATTTGTGCTGATAATGAAAGTTCAGCAAAGGACAATGGCATCGGGAGGTTCTCAATTTCCGCAAATAAAAGACGAATAGCTTGGAATTCTTCTAAAAGCACACTCAGAAAGCTGAGATTTCATAATACATGATTTTCGCCAAAGCTGCTTACAGCATGAGTTTCCTGGATGAATTTGTGGCTATCTGTGTGAAAGCAGACTAGCCAAAATGAGGGGTCTGCTTGCAATGGTTTGCCGCTTAGTGCTCTGAAAAGGCTACTGCTGCAAGCAGCTTTGGCAAGGATAAGATATTTCGGTCTGTTCGATTTCAATACAAATACTTTCCGGCAATTGTACCATGAGTTCGGTATAGCCCGGGAGCGGATATGAACTAAAACGGCCTCATCAGAGGCCTAGCGGGGGCGCGAACTTGCTGGAATGCCTGAACTCTGCGTGAAGCAGCAAGTTCGGTATAGCCCGGGAGCGGATATGAATACAGTGGAGATGCCGGGATTCGAACCCGGGTCCAAGCAGACCACCAAAAAGCTTTCTACATGCTTATTCTCTCTTTGATTGTAGGGAAGGGACTGCCGGGAGACAGGCCATCCAATCCTTATCCTCTATGTCTTGATGCGCTTTAGAGGAGTGCGCGCACGCAGTCCGTTTGGGATGATACCCCATATGCAGGAAACATAGCGGACCATAAAGTTCCGGCGGGATACTCGTCACGGCGGCCCTGGGCCGGGTGATTAAGCAATTAAGCTTGGCTTAATTAAGCAGCGAGTGCATAGTTGTTATTGCCAGTTATAGGCTTGAAGGTTAGGTTGAACCGGCCATACCCACAACGCCGGGCATGCTTACTTTCCAATTAATCTGATGTCAAAACCAAAACATCCCCAAAAATGAAAAGCACTGCAAATTTAGCATCATTGTCAGTAATATGCAACAGGTGTTGACATTTCAGATATTATCATGCAAAAAGACATGCATGAAAACAATGCGGTTATTGGAGTCTCAATGATATATTCTTGAATACCGTATTCTCAAGTGCTTGGTCATATTTGAATCCCGTGAATATTTCGCTTGCCTTCACGGCCTGTGCCACAAGCATGTACAGACCGCCTTCAGCTGTAAGTCCGCATTTCTGAGCATCTTGTACCAGCAACGTGTGTTCAGGATTATATACGCAATCAAGCACTCCGAACAGATTTGGATAATCATTGAGATTCAACAAACGCACTCCAATGTTAGGGGACATACCAACAGGAGTGGCATTCACGATGATTTCATAATCTTCTTCTATCAAATCCTCATACAAGCATTCAGTATAAGGATTTCTACATACGCAATGCGTTTGCCGATTATTATCAGTAGTATTATCAGCATCTCCTCCCTTACCGTTCATACAGACGCCCATTTGCTTCTGGAATCCTTCATATTCGGCAGTTTTACGAACCATGCCCCATCCACTAATTTCACTCCGCGAATAATGTCGTACGGCATTCACAATCTTTGATGCTCCTTGGTCGCTTGCAACTGCTCGAACCGCCTTGGCAGCTCCGCCAGCGCCCAATATGAGAACAGATTTGCCAGAAAATTCTATACCGGTGTGTGCGGCCAAAGCACTGAAGCCATAATAATCCGTGTTGTGACCTGTTAATTTACCATCGCTGTGTAAAATAGTATTGACTGCGCCAACGGCCTGTGCCTCAGGGGAAAACTCATCAAGAAAAGGGATTACGGCTTCTTTGTATGGGATAGTGACATTAAGGCCCTTGAAGTCCCGCGCCTTCAGGAAAGGACCCAGTTCGGATGGAGCCAGCTCACGCAGTTCATACCTGTAATCTGCAATCTGAGCGTGTATTTCCGCAGACCAGCTGTGGCCGAGATGTTCTCCTATAAGTCCGTATTCCATAAATCCGTTATTTTTTTCTGGTGCAAAAAGCATGTAATACACCCCAACTGCCATTTTCCCGTTGCTATGGGTGTAAAAGAACATGTTTTTCACCCAAAATTTGCTTTCTACCTTTATTCGGGTGTAAAAGCGTCTGTTTTACACCCGGAATGTTCCTTTTCACCTCATCAGGGTGAAAAGCGTATATTTTACACACCGAGAAGTTACTTTCTTCGTACGCTGTGCAAAATTGCCTGTTTTGCACATCTGAGA
>JAZRWT010000034.1:0-9219 GCA_045599845.1 Candidatus Egerieisoma sp.
TGTAAGGTTCCCTGTTCCTGTATATTGCACTGGCGATGGATGAAGCTACCATCATGCCCTCTTCCTTCTCGGTGTATGCCCCAAGGAGCTCGATAGGCTCACCTTCGGCCCCTTTTGAAAAACATTTCTTCTTCAGCTGCATCCGGTTGTGGGCTATTACGGAGTTGGCCGCATTCACTATGATTTTTGTACTGCGATAGTTCTGTTCAAGCCTGTACTCGTTGCAGTCCGGATAATCCTTCCTGAAATTGATGATATTTTCTATGCGGGCGCCGCGGAACGAATATATGCTCTGGGCATCGTCTCCAACAACAGCAATGTTGCGGTGGAACGATGCAAGTTTCTTTACAATTATGTACTGGGCGAAATTCGTGTCCTGGTACTCATCAACGAGAATGTAGCGGAAACGTGAGCCTATGCGCTCGAGTGCGTCCTGATGATCGTGGAAAAGAATATTGGTGTACAGCAGGATGTCATCGAAGTCCATTGCGCCGTTCTGTTTGCATTTTATGGCGTACAATTCGTAAACCTGATACAGCAGAGGCTTCTTGGAGGCCTTGTCCGCTTCAATGGCGCTCGCATTCTTTGCGTAGGCCTGATAAGTAACAAGGCTGTTTTTCGCTTTTGAGATACGGCTTTGGATTTCGGCGGGTTTATAGATTTTTTCATCGAGCTTCAGCTCCTTCACACAGGCTTTGATAAGGGCCCTGCTGTCTGAAGTGTCGTATATCGTGAAATCCTTTGGGAAACCTATGAGCTCCGATTCCTGCCTCAGGAATTTTATGAAAACAGAATGGAAAGTGCCGGCCAGAAGATTATAGGTGAGTTTCTTTCCAACGGCTGCAGTGATTCTCCCACGCATTTCCTGAGCCGCTTTGTTGGTGAATGTGAGAGCCAGGATCTGCTCCGGCGGAACCCCGTGCTGTATTATGTTGGCAATTCTGCAAGTAAGAACTTTTGTCTTTCCGCTGCCGGCTCCGGCAATGATAAGGCAAGGGCCATCAAAATTTTCAACCGCACTTGCCTGCGCGCTGTTCAACCCCTCAAATATCAACTCTTTTTTGTTTTCCATAACGTGGCAAAACTAAAAATCAAAAAGAACATTTCAAAATTATCTTTTAGCGGGATATTGATTATATTTGCAGATTACGATTTTTATGGAAATTCGAATCAATTTCTAATAATTATAAACTAAAACTAATGTTGAATCAAGTAAGATTACACAAAGGACTGAACATCCCAATGGCGGGTGCTGCAGCTTTAAAGATGGGGCAGGAACCCGCTCCTGGTGTAATTGTAATGAAACCTACCGATTTCAAATGCCTTGTTCCCAAACTTATGGTCAAGGAAGGTGACAAAGTGCAGGCCGGCTCGGTTGTTTTCATTGACAAGTTCCATCAGGATGTATGTTTCACTTCACCTTGCAGCGGTACAGTTGAGGCAATCGTACGCGGAGACAAGAGAAAGCTTCTTGAAATACGTATCAGGCAGGATGCTGTAACCGATTATTTGCAATTTGCAAAAGGAATTCCTTCCAAACTCTCAAAAGATGAGATTGTGAAGGCTTTGCTCACAAGCGGCCTTTGGCCGGCTATCATCCAGAGACCTTACGGAATAGTTGCCAATCCGGCAGATACTCCTAAGGCCATATTCATTTCAGCTTTCGATTCCGCACCGCTGGCTCCTAATTACAATTACACTCTTGCGAATGACCTTCAGGATATTCAGACAGGTGTGGATGCCATCAGAAAGCTTACCGAGGGCAGTGTATATCTGGGAGTTTCAAGCGAAACATCAATACTGGCAAACCTCGCAGGAGTGAATGTCTGCGTTTTCAAAGGACCTCATCCTGCTGGAAATGTAGGTGTGCAGATCAATCACATTTCACCTATAGGCAAAGGCGAGATTGTATGGACAATCAATCCTAATTTCCTTGCTGCTATAGGACGTCTTTTCAACAAAGGCGTATATGATGTTGCAAGAATCATAGCTGTTGCAGGTCCTCAGGTCAAGGACCCTTGCTATGTCAGGCTCCTCCCTGGCGCATGCGTTGAAGCACTTTCTTCAATGTTCGTGAACGAAGGCGGTGAGGTGTTCGGACAGCATGTTGATACAAGATACATAAGCGGTAATGCACTTACCGGAAAGAACGTAGGTTTCAAGGGTGCACTTGGTTTCTATGATTTCCAGTTCACCGCCATTTTTGAAGGTGATTATTATGAAACCTTCGGTTGGTGCAAACCTTTCCGTCCAGGCAAGTTCAGCCTGCAGCGTTCATATTTCTCATGGCTTACACCTGGCAAGAAGTACAACATGGACGCCAACCTCAACGGAGGCAAGAGGGCCTTTGTTGTAACCGGACTTTATGAGAAGGTTGTTCCTATGGACATTTATCCTGTATATCTGCTCAAGGCGATTCTCGCCAATGACATTGACAAGATGGAGCAGCTGGGAATTTATGAAGTCATTGAAGAGGACCTTGCTCTGTGCGAGTATGTGTGCCCTTCAAAGATTGATGTTCAGAATATTGTTTCCAATGGTATTGCTACCATGATTAAAGAAATAGCATAAGGAGGAAAGTTTATGAAAGGACTTATAGATTTTGTAAACAATTTGAGACCTTCCTTTGAGAAAGGTGGCAAATACGCTTGGTTGCATTCAACATTCGATGCCTTTGACTCATTCCTTTTTGTGCCAAAGACAAAGACCTGTTGCGGTGCTCATGTAAGGGACTGCATGGATTTGAAGAGGGTCATGACAGTTGTGATTGTTGCCCTTGCTCCTGCAATGCTTTTCGGTATGTGGAACGTAGGTGAGCAGCACTCACTTGCATTCGGCCTTGACATGGGCTTCTGGGGTAAGTTCTGGTATGGTTTCCTCAGAGTGCTTCCTTTAATAATTGTATCATATGTTGTAGGTCTGGGCATAGAGTTCACTTCAGCTCAGATACGCGGACATGAGGTCAATGAGGGTTACCTTGTTTCAGGAATGATTATCCCTATGATCATGCCTGTTGACGTTCCTCTCTGGATTCTTGCAGTTGCAGTTGCTTTTGCAGTAATCATAGGAAAGGAAATATTCGGTGGTACAGGTATGAACATCTGGAACCCTGCACTTCTTGCAAGAGCATTCGTGTTCTTCTCATATCCTACAAAGATTTCCGGTGATGTAATCTGGATAAAAGGCGTAGGCAAGGCAGCCGCCGGTGAGCTGGTCGATGGCTTCTCAGGCGCTACAGCATTGTCACAGGCAGGCGCAGGCCTCGGTCCTGATGCTCTTCACACCGTTGCAGGCCAGCCAATGGATGCAATGCAGATGATAATAGGAAACATGCCGGGTTCAATAGGTGAGACTTCAGTGATTGCTATTGCAATAGGTGCTCTCATTCTTATCTATACTGGCATAGCAAGCTGGAAGATCATGCTTTCAGGTGTTGCAGGCGCACTGGTTGTTGCATTCCTTGGTGGGATAGGCGCACAGGAAGGTACCTTGGCAGCTTATCCTGCTTACTATCACCTGATCATGGGTGGTTTTGCCTTTGGTTTGGTATTCATGGCAACAGACCCTGTAACAAGTGCACAGACAGAATGCGGCAAATGGATTTACGGCTTCCTTGTAGGAGCAATGGCAGTTGTCATCCGTTTGTGGAATCCGGGCTATCCGGAGGGTATGATGCTTTCAATACTTCTCATGAATACATTCGCTCCTCTTATAGACCACTTTGTTGTGTCAAAGAACATAAGGAGAAGAGTTAAAAGAGCTGTAGTTAAATAAAGGAGATATTATGGATACAAATAAAAATTCATATACAATTATATACACAGCTGTAATGGTTATAGTTGTGGCTGCGGTTCTTGCATTCGTATCTTCATCCTTGAAAGGAAGGCAGACTCAGAATGCCGAGGTTGACACAAAGTCAAAGATTCTTGGAGCCGTTGCTCTTACCCAGGGCATGGAATCCGCTCCGAACAGAAGCGCTTTCATAGAGCAGCAGTATGAGAAATATGTTACCGAGGACATTGCAGTTGATGCAGAAGGCAAGGTAATAGAAGGTGTAAAAGGTTTTTCAGTTGATCTGAAGACTCAGAACGATCTTATGAAAGCAGGCAATACTGCAGACTTGCAGCTCCCTGTTTTCGTATGTACTATGGACGATGGTTCAAAGATTTATATTCTTTCATGCTACGGCGCAGGTCTCTGGGGCCCTATCTGGGGCTGGATTGCTCTTGAAAGCGATATGGATACCGTTCACGGAACTCTATTCGCACACAAGGGCGAGACTCCAGGTCTTGGAGCTGAAATTGCAACAGAATGGTTCAGCGCACAGTTCAACGGAAAGAAAATATTCGAGGGCAGTGAATTCACTTCTATCAGAGTTGTGAAGGGCGGTGCCGCTCCGGACGATATTCACGGGGTGAACGCAATTACAGGAGGTACAATGACCAGCCGCGCTCTTGATTCCACCATTGAAACATGGTTGAAAGCATACATGCCATATATTGAGTCAATCAAGGCTGCAAGTACACCTGCAGCAGAGGAAGTTCCCGCTGATTCTACAGTATGTGCAGCTGATTCTGCGGCTGTTGCAGCAGAAAACGTTCAAATTTTAAACTAATTCAAGGCTATGGATAAGAATATTTATACACAACCCCTCTGGAAGGCCAATCCTATTACCGTATTGGTTCTGGGTATCTGTTCAGCCTTGGCTGTTACAGTCAAACTTGAGGCTGCCTGCGTAATGGCCATTTCTGTAACCTTGGTTACAGGCTTCTCAAGTCTTCTGGTTTCATGTTTGAGAAACACTATTCCTAATAGAATCAGAATCATAGTTCAGCTTGTTGTTGCAGCTTTGTTCGTAATTCTCGTTGAGCAGGTGCTCAAGGCATACGTTTATGAGGTGAGCAAGCAGCTTTCTGTATTCGTTGGTCTGATTATCACCAACTGTATAATCATGGGCCGTATAGAGGCTTTTGCCCTTGGCAACAAACCTTTCCCTTCATTCGTTGACGGAGTTGCAAACGGTGCAGGTTACGGTATGATACTTATTGCTCTTGCATTCGTTCGCGAGCTGCTAGGAAGCGGTTCAATCTTTGGCTTCAAAGTCATTCCTCAGTCTTTCTACGATGCAGGTTATATGAACAATGGTCTGTGCATCCTTCCTCCAATGGCCCTCATACTCGTTGGCTGTTTCGTATGGATTCACAGGAGCATGAACAAGGATTTACAGGAAAGATAATAACACACTCAGATTATGGATTTGATAAACTTATTTGTAAAGTCCGTTTTTGTGGACAACATGGTCTTCTCATTCTTCCTGGGAATGTGTTCTTTCCTTGCTGTTTCCAAAAATGTGAAAACGGCTACCGGACTTGGTATTGCCGTTGTATTCGTGATTGGCATAACATTGCCTATCAACTATCTGCTCAATACATACATTCTCAGCCCCGGAGCCCTTTCATGGCTTGGTGAGGAGTATGCCAGCATTGACTTGAGCTTCTTGAGCCTCATAGTGTTCATAGCAGTTGTTGCTTCAATAGTTCAGATTGTTGAGATGGTAGTTGAGAAATACTCACCTTCACTCTATGCATCACTTGGTATATTCCTTCCTCTTATAGCAGTGAACTGCGCTGTCCTTGGCGCTTCACTCTTCATGCAGGAAAGAGGTTATTCTTCACTCGGTGAAGCTACAGTTTACGGTCTTGGCAGCGGCTTCGGCTGGATGCTTGCAATCGTGACACTTGCAGCAATCAGGGAGAAGATGGCTTATTCGAACGTACCTGCACCTCTCAAAGGTCTTGGTATATCATTTATAGTAGTAGGTCTCATGGGTATAGCATTCATGAGCTTCATGGGTATTAGCTTATAGGAGGATTTGCAATGGATACACAATTGATTATTGTTTCAGTGGCAGTCTTCCTCATAGTACTTCTGGTACTTGTGGCCCTGCTCTTGTTTGCAAAAGCAAAACTCACTCCTGGCGGAACAGTAAAGATCAACATCAACGGCGGAAAGAAGCAGGTTGAGGTTGCTCCTGGCTCTTCGCTGCTTGCAACACTTGCCAATGAGAAGATTTTCCTCCCATCGGCTTGTGGTGGAAAAGGAAGTTGCGGTCAGTGCAAATGCCGCGTGCTCAGCGGTGGAGGTACCATCCTTCCTACAGAAGTGGTTCATTTCAACAGAAAACAGATTCAGAACAACTGGAGACTCGGTTGTCAGGTTAAGGTTAAGGAAGACCTTGACATTGTTATTCCTGAGTCAGCTCTCAGCGTCAAGAAATGGGAGTGCGAGGTTATCTCCAACAAGAATGTGGCTACATTCATCAAGGAGTTCTGCGTAAAGATTCCAGACGGTGAGACACTCAACTATCGTTCCGGCGGTTATATCCAGGTTGATGTTCCTGCATGTACAGTTGATTACAAGAACATTGACGTTGATCCTGAGTATCGTGCCGATTGGGAGAAGATGGGAGTATTCGACCTTAAGATGGTTAATCCTGTGAAGACAATCAGGGCCTACTCAATGGCCACATATCCTGCAGAGGGCAATATCATCAAGCTCAACGTGAGAATTGCCACACCTCCTATTGACAGGGCAACACGTAAATTCGTTGATGTAAATCCTGGCGTATGCTCTTCATACATCTACTCACTCAAACCGGGTGACAAGGTAACCATCAGCGGTCCTTACGGCGAGTTCTTCGTTCCTGACAACTGCCCTGCAGACCAGGAATTCGTATTCGTTGGCGGTGGCGCAGGTATGGCACCTATGAGAAGCCACATCATGCACCTGTTCAAGACAGAAAGAACCACAAGGAAAGTCAACTTCTTCTACGGAGCACGTTCACTCAAGGAAGCATTCTATCTTGAGGATTACAAGGCCCTTGAGGAGGAATTCCCTAACTTCCACTTCCATCTTGCACTTGACCGTCCTGATCCTGAGGCAGATGCAGCTGGAGTTAAATACGTTCCAGGCTTCGTTCACAATGTAATGTATGAGACATACCTCAAGCAGCACGAGTCTCCTGAGGACAGCCTCTACTTCATGTGCGGCCCTCCAATGATGACCAAGTCCGTTGTTGACCTGCTCGACAACCTTGGCGTTGCTCCTGAGAATATTCTTTACGATAATTTTGGAGCATAGTTGATGGAGAAGATTATTCTAACCGGTGACAGACCTACAGGGCGCCTCCATCTGGGGCACTTTGTAGGTTCCTTGCGCCGCAGGGTGGAGTTGCAGGACAGCGGCGAATTCAACAAGATATTCATAATGATAGCGGATGCCCAGGCACTTACGGACAACTGGGACAATCCGCAGAAGGTCAGGGACAACATAATAGAGGTGGCTCTTGATTACCTCTCATGCGGACTCGATCCTGAGAAATGCACGATATTCATTCAAAGCCAGGTTCCGCAGTTGTGCGAACTGTCTTTCTATTACCTTAATCTGGTTACGCTTTCACGTCTGGAGAGGAATCCTACTGTAAAGAGCGAAATTCAGATGCGTGGTTTTGAAACTAGCATTCCGGCCGGTTTCCTTACATATCCTGTAAGTCAGGCAGCTGATATAACAGCATTCAAGGCTACTGTGGTTCCGGTGGGAGAAGACCAGAAACCTATGCTTGAGCAGACTATGGAAATTGTGCGCAAGTTCAATTCCGTTTATGGCGAAACCTTGGTGGAGCCTTCAATACTCCTGCCTTCTAACAGCGCCTGCATGCGTCTTCCGGGAACAGACGGCAAGGCCAAGATGAGCAAATCGCTTGGCAACTGCATTTACCTGAGCGATACGGCCGAGGATGTGCGCAAGAAAGTAATGAGCATGTTCACGGACCCTGACCATCTAAAGGTATCCGATCCAGGTAAGATAGAGGGAAACACAGTGTTCACATATCTTGATGCATTCTGCACGGATGAGCATTTTGCCAAGTATTGGCCTGAATATGCGAATCTCGATGCACTCAAGGCTCATTACAGAGCCGGCGGACTAGGAGATGTGAAGGTTAAGAAATTCCTATATGCAGTCCTGGAAGAAATACTGGCTCCAATACGCGAGCGCAGGGCACAGTATGAAAAGGACATAAAGGGCGTTTACTCAATACTGGAGAAAGGCAGCGCCGTTGCCCGCGAAACGGCGGAGAAAACACTTGACAGTGTACGTCAATCAATGAAGATCAATTATTTCAGTGATTCAGAACTCATTGAGGCGCAGGACAGAAAGTTCAAGGAAAAACACACTAAATAATTTAAAACTATGGCTAAAGATGTAGATGAAATGAACGTTGACGTTCTGGAAGGAAAGATGAAAGCCTTGCAAGCAACCCTTGCCAAGATTGAAAAGGATTTTGGTAAAGGTACTATCATGAAACTTGGTGACAAGCCGGTTCTGGAAGTTCCCGTGATTCCAAGCGGTTCAATAGCATTGGACCATGCTCTTGGAATAGGAGGCTATCCAAAAGGAAGGGTCATTGAGATTTTCGGACCCGAGAGCAGCGGTAAAACAACGCTTGCTAGTCACGCAATAGCCCAGGCACAGAAAACCGGCGGTATTGCAGCAATCATAGATGCCGAGCACGCATTTGACAGGACATACGCCAAGAATCTGGGTGTAAACGTAGATACTTTGCTTATTTCCCAGCCTGATTGCGGTGAGCAGGCACTTGAGATAGCAGACAGTCTCATACGTTCCGGAGCAATTGACATTATTGTAATTGACTCCGTTGCGGCTCTTACACCAAAGGCGGAGATTGAGGGGGAGATGGGAGATTCCAAGATGGGCCTTCAGGCACGTCTCATGAGTCAGGCATTGAGGAAGCTCACAGCCAATATAAGCAGGACCAACACTTGCTGCATCTTCATCAATCAGCTCAGGGAAAAACTTGGAGTGATGTTCGGCAATCCCGAAACCACTACCGGTGGCAACGCTCTCAAATTCTATGCTTCCATACGTCTGGATGTACGCAAACTCACCCAGTTGAAGGACGGTGACGATGCTACAGGAAACCGCACCCGCGTAAAAGTAGTAAAGAACAAGATGGCACCTCCTTTCAAGAAGGCGGAATTTGACATTATTTACGGTGAAGGAATATCAAAGATTGGTGAAATCATTGATATGGGCGTTGAGTTTGAGATTATTAAAAAGAGCGGCAGCTGGTTCAGTTACAACGATGGTAAACTTGCCCAGGGCCGCGATGCTGTAAAGCAGCTTCTTTTGGACAATCCG
>JAZRWT010000035.1:0-7394 GCA_045599845.1 Candidatus Egerieisoma sp.
AAGCACTACACCTGTCATGGATTCACCGGCCTCTTCAAGCGAAACTTTCAATCTTCCGCGCGCCGGATCGTTTATGTAAACTTTCCTGCCTTTTATTCCTGTGACCACTACAAAATGCTCGAAATCCCAGTGGGCTATGCAGGGGAGAGGTATGTCGTTGAAATCTTCAGGTTCAATGGTGAAGGCCTGCGTTTCCAGACCGTAATTATGAGCTGCCTTTGCAACGTTCTTGAGGCTGCTGCCATCCCTTGAGACTCCGCAGTCATAGCGCACCTGGGCCAATGGAAGCCATTTGCCGTAATAGGCCAGTATCATGGCAAGGGAAGCGGCACCGCATTCCACAACCTCCATCTGCATTATTACAGGGACATTATGTCTTCCTCCTGTTCTCATTTGAATGACATCTGAAGCTTATGTGACTTTTCCCTTACGGATTCGAAAAGATATTTGTAAACGGACCTGCGCTTTGTTATTATCTGAATCTGGCAGAAAGTGCCTGCATCAAGTTCAACTGGATCTTCAGGTTCGAAAGACCAGGCAGGAGTTCCGCTGGCGTTCTTGTTCAGCTGCATCTTTACAACGAAGGCGGCACCCTGCTGCGGAAAAATATCTCCTGTGAAGGTTTCGCTCTTGAGCTTCTTGATTGCGTCTTCCTTGGAAATAGGGTATTTCTCCACTTCAACAATATGACCGCTGATATATCCGTTCTTTTCACGCGTGAGGTTCTTTGGCGTGATTTCCACTTCCATGCCCGGTTTGAGCTTTCTCGACATTTCAAACGGAACGAATGAAACCACGGTGTAAATCTGTTCCTGACCGCTGTCAATGATTGTTGCAATAGGGGCCAGTGCCTCAAAGTTATCATTCTCCTTCCTTATGTCAAGGACTGTTCCTGCCGACGGCGATGAAATCATGCTGTATGCGTCACCAACGCTTACCATTGCAAGTGCCTGCCCTGCGCTTACATTGTCACCTGCGCTTACGAAAATGCTTCTGACCGTTCCTCGGTTTGGCAATGTCACGTCAATCACGTTGTCAATGGGGAAAATGACACCGCTCACATTGCTCTTGTCCGAGATGCTTCCGAAAATGCACCATGCGAAAACAGCAACCACCAGTATAGCCATTGCTGCAATGAACACATACACCGATGGCGTTGTCACCTTCACTTCAGTTTCCTCTCCCTCGGACACATTCAGACCGTCTAGGGCTTTGCTCCTGAATATCGTATTGTTTTCAGTTCTTTCTGCCATGCATGTAAATGTTTTGAAAATAATCCGTAAATATACTCCTTTTCTTGCTTAAAGCATCCTAAATATACAGCAGATTCTCTATGTTGTAACTGTCATTGAGCAGTCTGCCGTTCACGAATATGGTTGGTGTGGCCTTGATATCGTGGCTTTTGCACCATTCCAGATGCTCGTTTGCGGCCTCTTCACCAATCAGCTCCCTGATTTTCTCCGAATCACCGTCGTGTACAGGATAATATTTCTTTTCGAGTTCAAATCTTCCTGTTGTTTCAAGGACCTGCTCATAATACTCAATTGCCGCCTTGCAGTAACCGCAGGTAGGTGAGACTGCAATGGTGATTTTCCTGATTCCTTTTTCAAACTTCATGTCCAATGCTTCCATCACCGCCTTCCTTCCTTTGAATGTTGCCAGCGAGACTTTTGCCTGCTGCGCTTCATGCAATCTCTTCACTGAAGGAGTCACGAACTTCAGAATCACTGCAAGGACCGCGCCCCATATCAGGCAGCAGCTTATGAAATCAATGAGCACGAATCTGGCTGGAGAATATGCACCGGTGAACCAGCACGCAATGGCAATGATCCAGAGCAGCAGCTGTACGGAAACACAAAGAGGACACCAGCTTTTCTTCCTGATGAACTGGTAGTACAGATTCCATAGCGTTGCCGGAAGTGATGGCAGTATCATCCACGCCGCAGAATATCCTTTCTCGGGCGCAATGCAAAGGTAAATCAGTATGGTAAGGAAGTATGCCGCACCAACCTCGGAGAGGTTGAACCATCTGTTGAAGAAGAAAGTGCTGTGCGAGGCAGCACAGTTGGAGCTTTTGAAAAGGGAACAGACATGCTCAACAGCATTGCTGTCTCCTGTCCACTGGCGATGGAGAAGAATGCAAAGGTAAAGCCCCAGGGATGAAAGGGCTGTCGCTGTAAAAAGGAAGGAGCAGGGGAGGGTGGCACCGCTAAGGCAGATGGCTGCCAGGGCCCAGACAAACCATAGGCCGGGGAGAGCCCAGACCAAGGATGATTCAAGTTCCTTGTTCCTATGCTTCCTGTAGTCCGGTTCGCAGGCTCCTTCTTTACGGTGAAGCATCACTGCAAAGTTCTCCATATTGTCCGCAACGCTTCCGTATGTGAGTTTTTGGGATTGCGTGTCCTTCAAGACTGTGAGCTCCTCGCCGCCGGTTTCCGTTACAAGCAGGAAATCCTTGCTCTTGTACTGGATGATGAACGGTACGTCCAGTTCCTTGAGGTCATTGGCCTCATCAATCACCACGGCCTGGCTTTCCACACCGTATATGCCAAGCATTCTGGTTATTCCGAGCAGATTGTCGGCCAGTATGTTGTTTGACCAAAGTTCATTGAAATAGGACTTCGTGAATTTTATTCTCAGAGTTCTGAGGCTGCATATGAGCAAATCCCTTGTGTTCATGTCTAATATTCCCTGTTTAATTTACTTTCCCGGAATATGATTCCCATTTGTCCGGAATAGTGCAAAGTTACTCAAAAAAAGTATCAATGTTGCATGAACAATACTATCTTTGTAAGTTAGAAGTAATATAACATATATAACAGAGTATGGCTATAAAAATATTAAGTGTAGATGATGAAATGGATCTCGAACTGCTGTTCACTCAGTATTTCCGAAGAAAGATCCGTAAAGGTGAATATGAATTTTTCTTTGCACATAACGGGTTGGAAGCCCTTCAGGTGCTGCTTTCCCACCAGGATATAGACATAGTCCTGTCAGATATCAACATGCCTGAGATGGATGGCCTCACATTGCTTGCCAAAATCAATGAAATGAGGAATCCTGCACGCAAATGCATTATGGTAAGTGCATACGGAGATATGGGAAATATCCGCCAGGCAATGAACAACGGTGCCTTTGATTTTGCAACCAAGCCTATTGATCTTGACGATCTTCAGCGTTCCATAGACAATGCCATAGCGCAGATAGAGTACATACACCAGTCACAGAAGGAACACAAGACACTTGAAGACCTTCAGGGAGATTTGAAAGCCGCCAGGGAAATACAGCATGCCATTCTTCCCAGGGAGTTCACCCTGGACAGATTCCCCGGTATGGATATCTATGAAAGTATGGGGGCGGCCAAGGACGAAGGAGGTGACTTCTAGGACTTCTTCCCAATAGACAACAGGCGTATGGGATTTGTAATGGCGGATGTGAGCGGCAAGGGTATCCCGGCTGCAATGATGATGGCTGTGGGACGTACCATGATAAAAGCAATGGGAAGCCGCGGAATAGCTTCTAATGAGTGTATGAGAACCGTGAACAACCTGCTGTGCAAGGAAAACACAGATTATATGTTCATCACAACATTCTACGGCATAATAAACACTCTCACAGGCGAAGTTGACTATACCAATGCAGGGCACAATCCTCAGTATGTACTGCATGCTGACGGCAGTCTCTCCACACTTGCTCCTGTAGGCAACGTTGCCCTGGGAATCATGGAGGATATGGACTACCGCAACAATTCCACAGTACTTCAGCCTGGTGAACGCATAATAATGTTCACTGATGGTGTGACCGAGGCAGAAAACGCAAACTATGACCAGTTGGGAGAAGAGAGACTGGAGAACATGCTTAAAACAAAAGCGGGTTCGGACAGCAGAAGCATTGTTGACTCCGTAAACGCTCTGGTAAAAGAATTCGCCAACGGCAATCAGCAGAACGACGATGTCACTATCTTAGTTTTAGGCAGAAAATGAGTCATGTTCGAAAAACCATATTAATCTTTGCGTCTGCTCTGATATTTGCGGCACTTCTCATACTTGCTTATCTCATTGGCAGGAACAGAGGGAGTGAAACAACTGGCGTGAACATTGTGGAAAATATTGACGAGCTTGTGACAAACGAGCAGGAAGCCATAATAGTTAAAAGAGTCAGCCAGCAGATGGAGGCTATTGCATATCAGCAGAAAACCATCTCTGAAATGCAGAGGGACCGTGCCGAGGAACAGTCCAGAATAGCAATAAGCATGCGTGACAAGGCTGAAAAGGAAAGTCAGGCAGCGCGCTCGGCGGAGAACAAGGCTCTGCAGCTGGCTCATCAGGCTGAACTGTCTGCCAAGGAAGCGGCAAAACAAAGGGATCAGGCTACTTTGGCCAAGAGAATTTCCGATACTCTCACATATCGTACCTTGGGCAGAACATTGGCCGGAAGTGCAATTTACGATTATGAAGACGGACAGTTTGACATTGCCGGCATTATGGCTTATGCAAGCTGGTATTTTCTTGACAGATATAAAGGAAATGTTTATCTGCCTGAATGCTTCCAGGCTCTTTACCAATCTGCCAAAGCAGATATTCACACATATATGCATGGCCGGGGAGCTGTGAAATCAATGACTTTATTGGAGGACGGTTCCTGCATACTTGTCTCGGATTATGGCGAAATAGAATATCAGGCCGTTCCAGGTACGGAAGGCAAAGTTCTTTTTCATGATTTGGAATATGACTTCCGTGCAGTATGCTCCAACGGAAACAATGCGTATGCCATTTCGGCTCACGGTCCTGTATGTTTCATAGAGAAGGACAGACTTGTACGCTCGATAGCTTTGCCTGGTGGAAACTATTATGGAATCGAATATGCCGGGAACAATCTTCTTTTCATCTGGGGTAGCAGCAATGTATTGTGGTTGAACACAAAAAGCGGCAGATTCGTATCAATTACAAATGACCTGGGACGCATAAGTGCAGCATTGTATTATGGAGGAAACATGCACGCATATTTTACAGACGGTACAAGCGCAGTGCTTGACAGCAAAGGCGATTTCAAATATGAAACGCCTTTATTCGACGAACCCGTGACAGCTGCTTATTATGATTCTCTGACCAATTGCGTGTATTTTGGCGGGAAAAGCGGCCATGTTCTCAGGAAAAATCTTTCTGACGGCTCTAGCAGCGTATTATACGGTCATACCAGCGGAATTCTGTTCATAAACGTAATCAATGATGTTGCTGTCACAGGTTCTTATGACAAGAACGTGTATATATGGAATCTGTCATTGCTCAGGGATGTTGAAGGCAAGAATCAGGAAAATAATTCCAATCAGTCCGGGTCTGTATCGAATGACTGGCTGATTCCTGCAGCCATTACAGCAAATGCATGGCCATATTCTGCCATCAGGCTGAATGAAGCGGAAATACTGGTTGGTTACAGTAACGGTTCAGTAGGACGCTACACAGTTTCGGTATCTTCACTGGCATCCAAGGTCATGACAGGAATCAAGAGAAATCTCACACCTGCGGAATGGCAGCAATATATCGGCGCCAATGTTCCGTATGTCAAATTCAAATAGTTTTTCCAATGAAAAGAGTTGCCTTAATTATAATTTTCATTCTGTTCATTGCTGACAGCAGTCTTTGGGCAATAGACAAGGGAAAGCCTTTCTTCAGAAACATCAGTGCTTTTGAATATAAGGGCCACAACAGGAATTTTGACGTGGAGTGTGATTCTGACGGAAGAGTGTTCATTGCCAATTTCGAAGGTCTTCTCATATATGACGGAGCTCAATGGCAGATGATTCATACACCGGGAATATCCCGTGTCACCAGCGTCCATGATTCCGGTAACGGCAAGCTATGGTTCGGTGGTGACGGCTTCCTGGGTGCTGTTTCCATGATTGATTCCCTGGAAGTGAGTTATGTGGTTTCCGATACCACACAAACAAAGATGTTCGGAGAAATATCCGAAATTTCCGGTAATGACGATAAAATCTGTTTTACAGTAAGTTCAGGAGAATCGTATACTTTGGAGGACGGCGTATTGAAACAGTCAGGGATTGCGGATATAAATGCTATGCAAGTGCCGCAAGCTGCCTCCATGTACGATGTGAACGGCATGGTTGACGTGCCGGAGATGTCCTTGAAATTGTTGGCAACCAATGGCAACGGGGTGGTTGTATTCAACTCCGGCGGCCGGGAACTTTATTCATTGACAGTGGAGGATGGTTTGTGCAGCAGCAATGTTTCCAATCTTGCATATGATGGCAAGGGCTCGGTATGGGGTATAACGGACAATGGCGTTTTTGTTGTGACACTATCGCCGGTGTATTCCTATTATACAGAAAAGTACGGTCTCAGCGGACAGGTTACTTCCATTCTTGCCACAGGGAGCCAATTGCTGGTGGGAACGCTCCAAGGCCTTTTCAAACTGGGTGACCAGGATAGCTTCGAGAGGGTTGGTGATATCAAGGTTGCCTGCTGGCAACTTCTTGAACTTGAGTCAGGCAAGGCGCTGGCAGCTACAGCAGACGGTGTTTATCTGTGTTCCGGTGATGTGAAACAGCTCAGTTCAAGGCATACCCTGTCTGTAGTGCTTGACGGAAACAATGAGTTCTTAAGCGGTGAACTCGACGGTATTTATTCCAATACCTTCAATGGAAATTCAGTCAGGATTTCCGATGTGCCCAATGTGGTTAAGCTGGAGAAGGATTCCAATGGAGGAATATGGGCTGTTTCCCTGAACAGAAGCATATATTACAAAGAGTACGGTTCACAGGATTTTGACAAGCGCTTCAACGACAACATATCGCTTTTATTCGAGTTCAAGGATAAGGAAGGCAGGCTATGGAAACCTTCATATAAGGACTTGGGCCTTACATGCAGCTTCATTTCAGACCGTGAAGATAAATGGCTGAAACCGCTTTCTTCATACAACATCACGGCAATGGAATGTATTGGCGATGAACTTGCATGGATAGGAGGTAATTTCGGACTCATATGTCTGAATCTCGCCAATATGCGCTCAATGGACACGTACAAGCCTCAAATTAAGATAAGGTATAGGAAACTGAGCGGCAATTCTATGAAAGTTATCGTTGCAAGCGATAAATTCGATCCTATAGGTCAGAGCTTGTTCAACAGCAGGCTCAGAAGTACCGATATCTGGACTGCTCTGGCGGATGACAGGGAATTCATATTCAACAATATGCTTCCGGGCAGCTATCAGATACAGTTCCGCGCTGTTGATTCATTCGGCAATGTTTCATATTCCGATGTCATGGATGTTGACATTCCTTATCCATTGTACGTCAGATGGTATTTCCTTGCTCTTTATCTTCTGTTGATAATATTAGTGATATACATGATTTTCAAGTGGAGGATGCATGCCGCAAA
>JAZRWT010000036.1:0-2240 GCA_045599845.1 Candidatus Egerieisoma sp.
AGAATGGAAAGATGCAGTTCTACATTCTATACGGAATCATATTCATTGTATTCATACTCATTCTAAGCATAATTTTCCGCTAGCCTTATGACAAGTCTGATTCTCATTCTAATTTCAGCGCTCTTCTTCAACGGCATAATAATACGTGTAAAGAGCATAAGCGCCGGCAGGAAAGGTCCCGGCATAATGCAGCCTGTAAAGGACGTCATACGTCTTTTCCACAAAGGCTCGGTTTACAGCCAGGTTACAGGTCCGGTATTCAAGATTGCGCCTGCCGTTTATCTTGCATCCGTACTCGTTGCCTGCCTGTGCGTTCCGTTCGGCCACAAAGCCGGTCTGATAGGATTCAGAGGCGATTTCGTATTTTTTGCATACGCTCTTGCGCTGGGCAAGTTCTTCTGCATAACAGGTGCATTGGACACAGGTTCAAGTTTCGAAGGCATGGGTGCTTCACGCGAGGCATTGTACTCCATGCTTGCTGAACCGGCATTCTTCCTTATCATGGGCTCCCTGGCACTTATGACAGGATACAGCTCTTTCCAGAGCATCTTTGCGGAACTGCACCCGAGCGGTCCCATGAGCTGGGCTCTAACAGCAATTGCAATGTTCATCTTCCTTGTTCTTGCAATGATAGAGAACAGCCGTATGCCTGTTGATGACCCCAAGACCCACCTTGAACTCACAATGATTCACGAGGTAATGATTCTTGACAACAGCGGCATTGACCTTGGCCTCATCCTGATTGCAGGATACCTCAAGTTTGCAATGTATGCGGCAATAATAGCAAACCTCTTCATAGGAAGCATACCTGTAGGATTCGGAATACCTGTATTCCTTGCAGTGCAGGCGCTATGCGCCATAATCATAGGACTCAATGAGTCGTTCTCCGCACGGTTCAGAATGAACCACAATCCTCAATTCATATTCACACTGGCATGCATTGCGCTCCTGGCCGTATTCGGCGTTATGCTCATGTCCGGACAATTGGTATAAAAAGATATGCTGGAAACATTCATCATAATATTCCTTTCCACCCTGTTCTATCTGGCCATTGCCAATAGAATGAGAAACTACATAAAGATTCTTTTCTATCAAGGTGTATTGTTATTCCTGGTTGCCGCTTTCCAGCTCCAGGAGTTCAATCTGTTCAACCTTATACTGATTCTTCTGGAAACAATAGTGTTCAAAGCCATAGCGGTACCATATTGCATTGAGAGAATCATACGTCATAACGGAATAACACGTGAAACCGAACCGTTCCTCCCACATTTCGTATCGCTGCTCATAACCACCGGAATAGTTGTAGGTTCAATTCTGCTATCCGGAAGCATAGATGATACTATTCTTGACAAATTCTTCTTTGTTGGCGCAATTTCAGCAATTTTCACAGGACTTTACCTCATAGTTTCCAGGCGTAAGATTCTCACCCACGTTGTAGGATACTGCGTGATTGAGAACGGTGTGTTCATACTTTCTCTGGCCGTAGGAAATGAAATGCCAGCAATGGTGAACCTTGGCGTGATGCTCGATATCTTTGCCTCAGTGTTCATCCTGGGAATATTCGCCAACAAGATTGGGGATGTTTTCCACGATGTGGATATAGATTCTCTTAGCGAACTTAAAGACTAGAAAACATGGTTACAGCAATATACATCATAGTATCAGCATGCATTTTCATGTGCATGGCCTTGAACCGCTCAAGAGTTGTATCAAGAGTGCTCTGCATTCTGTTCCTGGCTGCACAGACAATACTTACCGTACACGGACTCTTGAACCGTGGTGCAACGGAGCTCAGCTACTTCAGTTTTGACGCATTGGGACTGATCCTGCTTCTCACACTGAGCATAATCTGTTTCCCTGCTATCATTCACAGCAGGATATACCTCACCAAGCCTATGGCCACGGCATCAAGCGCTGCAGTTTACAATTCAGCATACGTACTGCTGATTACCGCAATGACACTTGGATACCTTGCAAACCACGCAGCGGTCACATGGATTTTCACTGAGATAACTTCACTCAGCGCGGCGGTACTTATTTACCATCACCGCAGCAAGCTTGCGCTGGAAGCTACCTGGAAGTATTTCTTCGTATGTGCCGTAAGCATCTGCTTTGTATTTGTGGGCATTCTGTTCATAAGTCTGGCACTGCTCCACGAGGGCTGTCCTGATTTATTCTATTCAGACCTCATGGCGCATAAAAACACGCTGGACAGTTTCTGGATGAAACTTGGATTCCTG
>JAZRWT010000037.1:0-5263 GCA_045599845.1 Candidatus Egerieisoma sp.
TTATGATATACAAAGACCGATTGACGAATCCTACGAGAAGGATCTCAAACACAGAATCATCTTTCAGGAAATCCTTCCCAAGTGGAATTATCTCGTAAAAAGGTCATGAACTTTACCAAGTTATTTTTTAACCATTACTTATTAGAAACTGTCTTGATTTCATCTATGGCAATCCCTGTAAGACGATTCAAGAAAGATTTTCCTAAAAGGCATATTTGCTTGTCAACAGTATTGTATGAATCATCAGCCCACTGGATTAGCCACGAAAACATTGCGTCCTGACATAGCTCTGACGTAGCAAAATGGAAAAGATTCGGTTTCTCAAATTCTTTTATGTCGGATGATTTAGATTGCTCCTCGACGATTTCTGTTATCCGTAGTTTATCCGACAATGTTTCTAATCTGAAGGCTCGGCCTCGCAAACCATGATACCTTTTGAACGTTATATATAAATTGCCTTTGTATTGTTCATAGTCAGACACTTCTTCCAGAACATATTTCTTCCCAAGTACTCTGTCAACAACTCTGAATATTCCAGCGAATATGTATGAATTAGCTTGTGAGTAGTCTTTTATAAGAGTAAGAATGTATCTTCTGTTGAAGTCATTTTTCTTCCCAATATACTCATTCCATCCAACCCAAGCCTCATAATCATTATAGAACAAGTCCAAGGGTTCACTTTTTCCATTATAACACGCTAGATGTATTTTGTACTCCTTGCAATTACGGATATTTAAGAAATCCGTTAATTTTACGCTTGTCTTCATAGGGTTCAATATTTTAGGGATTGTCGTTTAATGTTTTCAGTTTGAGCGAGGTAGCGACTGGTCCCATCCGTTTTCTGCGTTCGGCTCGTCAAATTTACGTTTTTATATCATTCTGGTCGTTTCGGCCGGATTTCTTGTCTATTCTCACAGGCAGAGGCGTAGTTCCCCTGCGAAGGCACTTTTCTATGTGCATGTTTTCGTTTCAGGCGGCCGCCAACTTCGCTCTCCGCTCTATCCTGTCCGACAGCTGCACCACGTTTGCTGTGTGGAGTGGTTCATCGCACAAGATGGCTTCGAAAACAACCGTTGGAATCCTGAAGTCGGCACTGGTAAAGCCGGCAGAATAGGCACGACACCTTCTTGTTTTTTCAATCAGACCACGGAAAAGGAGCTTGTCAAAGTCCCTCTTGTGCTCCACAATATCCAGTGACGAACACTCGAAATATCGGGCGATGTCATCAACATTGCTGCTTGAGCCGCTGGAGGTTCGGTCAAAAATTGAAACGAAGATGATGCTTTGCATCTGGTCGGTACCCAGATACTCACTCAAGGAAGCAATCTCTTTCTCTACCGAAGGGATGTTATTTAACTTTTTGTCACGAAGTTTGTTTGCGATAGTCTTAATGAGACTTACAGCATTGATAGTATTTTCCATGGTTCTGCTCTGTAGTAATTGAGGTTCGGACTTACATTTTCTTGTGCCATAGTTTATGTCATTTTTGAACTATGGCACAAAATTCATCTGGTACAATGTAAAATAATGGCAGTAGTAAATAAATCCGCAGTATTTCAATAAAATATCCATATCCTCTTGTTGTCAAGGGTGGTGAGCAACCAATGGCCTCAGAACGTGTTGTGCAAGGAACTTGTTTTGGCAATATATCGTATTTGTCATATATTTACGGGTGAAATCGGAGACTCTTCCAGGGATTATGAAAGTTATATATGAATCAATAAGTGTTGATGAGTTGAAAGAACTTGCAACGAACTATTACGGCGATATGGTCAAAGCGGTTGCGGATGTTGACAGACACGTAATTGCCATTGATGCCGAACTCCATGCGGATCTTGAACAAGAGTTGTTGAGTGAAGGCTCTTCTCAAGAATCATTATGGGGATATAACATCTATCCTGAAGCGGATGAGGAGGATTACATTGAGTTCGATTCACTGATCAATATCAGACCAAGGCAAGGTAACAGGAGCCGTGATGTGGAGGATCAGAACATACGCAAAGCCATTATCAGTTTGACTGATGAAAGAATAAGACGATGATGGAACTTCCTGTTAAACCGGATGAAACAAGATGGGCATCAATGTCCTTCATGGACCAGATGGCCAATATAGGCAGCGAGGTGGGGCGTACTGCAAAATGGATAAGCAAAGGTAAGCCGTCCATGGCAGAAGGAGCCTTCATCAGAGCTTTGGATCTGTTTGATCTGACCATAAAATATGCCAGGCTGGGCAAGGCGGGAAGAGAGTCCGCCCTTCTTGAATTATGCCGAAGCAGAGAATTGTTCACGGGAGCATACCTTGAAAAGGATTGCGATACATTGAACTGGCTCGATTCCTATTTCGGCCATTTTGCCACATCCTCCAGACTGGGCCGTTGAATCAAGTACAAGGAAACTTTACTTTATACCCAAAGATTTCCTGATGCCTTCAGGGACAGCGTCCTTGTGCACGAGGATGGTGAGGGTACGCATCATTATGTAGCTTCTTGACATATAAACATAGCCGTTCGTTACAGGATTGGTTTCCTGATTGAAGGAATCCTTTACTTTATAGAATATTGTTCCATCCTGGTCCTTTAGCATTCCTGTGATGTGCATTGCGTGGCAGTCAAGTGTCTTGAAATCTTCATAGTCCTTCTGGCGGATTTCAGGAGTGACATTGATTTCAGGATACTTCTTCTCGAACTTCACGGCCTCATCAAAATATTCCGGCTCAGGATTTATGGCAATCCCTTTCCAGCAACTGCAGCACCTTTTGGTGAGGTCTCCGCTCCACCCCATGGTGTAGCCATTGTTCAAGGCATTGTTGATTATGGCCATAAGTTCATCCAGAGTCACATTGTAGTATTTCCTGTGGTTCCAGTTGTCCGGCCATTCAACGTCAACCTGTTCATGCATTGGATGGTGCAGCACCGATGTTATAGGAACATATTCATTGAGGACATTGTCCAGTCCCAGTTCCCTGGCAAAGGACTTTGCAGTATAGCTCTTCCCGTTGTATTCAAACTTCTCCGGAACTTTTCCCAGATAAATGTCCAGCAGGCTCTCCACCAATTTATAGTATTCTTCACTGCGATGGTGCTCTGAAACGGCAACCCCCTGGATTGCATGAACGAATCTGTTCAGTTCGCGGTGGTTGTGGGTCGGGGAGTCGTAGTTTATGCCGTTGTATGCGCTTTCCGGCATGATTCCGTATTTGGTGATCCAGTCGAGAACGTTGTGCATGAAGGCTCCTTCGTTCAGGTTGCCCTTGCCCTCGCGCATGTAGTCATCGGCCATGCGTTCAATGTAGTTGTTGCGCACTATGAACATTTCAGAAAGGTCATGCTCGCCTTTCCCTTTCCTTATGAGTTCCGATTCAAGAAGCGATATTGTTGAATGGCACCAGCAGGTTCCTGTCTCGGCCTGGTTCTTCGGGGAAGTGGCCTTGAGATCAACTATCGGGGTGAATTTGTAAAGTTTGTGAGCCTGAGGAATTTCATCCTGCGGGTTCTGCTGTGCGGAAACTGCGGTTGGGAAAAGGGCGCTTGCAGTAAAAAGTGCAATGCAGATGGAGAGTAGTCCTGTCTTTGATTTCATGATTGACAAATATTGAATGTGAACAAAATTACTTAACAGATTCCGCTTTTGCAACAGGCCTCCTAAAAATGAAAAAGGTCCCCGCAGGGACCTTTAAGAATTGCATGGGCAATCTGCCCGGAAATGTATTATTTGTTCAGTGCTGTGGCAACGTCAACGGCTACGGCAACTGTGCAACCTACCATAGGGTTGTTTCCTATGCCAAGGAAGCCCATCATCTCAACGTGGGCAGGAACTGAAGACGAACCTGCGAACTGAGCGTCGGAGTGCATACGGCCCATTGTGTCGGTCATACCGTATGAAGCAGGACCGGCGGCCATGTTGTCAGGGTGAAGTGTACGGCCTGTACCGCCACCTGAAGCAACGCTGAAGTATGGCTTGCCTGCAAGAACTCTCTCTTTCTTGTATGTTCCTGCAACAGGATGCTGGAAACGTGTAGGGTTGGTTGAGTTACCTGTGATTGAAACGTCAACGCCCTCGTGCCACATGATGGCAACACCCTCGCGTACATCGTCTGCACCGTAGCATTTAACCTTTGCCCTAGGACCGTCTGAGTAAGCGATTTCCTGAACAATGTTGAGTTTGCCTGTGAAATAGTCGAACTCGGTCTGAACGTATGTGAAACCGTTGATTCTTGAAATGATCATGGCGGCGTCCTTTCCAAGACCGTTGAGGATGCAGCGCAATGGCTCTTTCCTTACTTTGTCGGCCTTGGCTGCAATCTTGATTGCACCTTCAGCGGCTGCGAATGACTCGTGACCTGCAAGGAATGCAAAGCATTTTGTCTCCTCCTTGAGAAGACGAGCTGCAAGGTTTCCGTGACCGAGACCTACCTTTCTGTCATCGGCAACTGAACCAGGAATGCAGAATGCCTGAAGACCGAGACCAATGGCCTCAGCTGCCTCAACAGCGTTCTTCACACCTTTCTTGATTGCGATTGCTGCACCTACAACGTATGCCCACTTTGCGTTTTCAAAGCAGATAGGCTGTGTCTCCTCACATGTCCTGTACGGATCAATGCCGTAGGAATCACAAATCTGGTTAGCTTCCTCGATTGAGCTTATGCCATTGTCATTAAGGGCTTTAAGTATCTGGGCCATTCTTCTGTCCTGGCTCTCGAATTTAACTTCTCTAATCATAACCGGTCCTCCTACTCTTTACGTGGATCAATATGTTTAACTGCGCCCTGCTCGGCTGTGAAGCGTCCGTATGTACCGGTTACTTTCTTCAGTGCCTCGTTGGCGTCTGTGCCTTTCTTCACCTCGTCCATGAACTTGCCCAGATTTATGAATTCGTATCCGCAAATCTCGTTGTTCTTGTCGAGTGCAACCTTGTTGATGTAACCTTCGGCCATCTCAAGGTATCTTGGTCCTTTCTCAAGTGTTCCGTAGAGAGTACCAACCTGGCTGCGCAATCCTTTGCCAAGGTCCTCGAGACCTGCACCTATTGCAAGACCGTTCTCTGAGAAAGCGCTTTGTGTACGTCCGTAAACTATCTGGAGGAAGAGCTCGCGCATTGCAGTGTTGATGGCATCACAAACGAGGTCTGTGTTCAGAGCCTCGAGAAGGGTCTTGCCCGGGAGGATTTCAGCCGCCATAGCTGCAGAGTGGGTCATACCTGAGCAGCCGATGGTCTCGACGAGAGCCTCTTCGATGATACCGTCCTTGACATTGAGCGACAGCTT
>JAZRWT010000038.1:0-11483 GCA_045599845.1 Candidatus Egerieisoma sp.
GATGCCGATGAGAATGAGGACGGTGCCGCCTATGAGCGAGGCTTTGCTGCCGAATGATTTGCCGAGCACCTTACCAAACCTTATGCCAATGTAGCATGCCACTGCCGTTGCAAGTCCGGTAACCATAACCGCGGATAGTAACTTGAGGCCGGTGATATCTATAGCGGCGAAACTTATTCCAACTGCTGCGGCATCTATGCTTGTTGCAACTCCAAGCTTCAAATCATTTGAAACGAGGCTAAGGTTGCACTCATTGTTGACTTCGCCTCCTTGATTCATGGCATGGTCGTTAACAGGAACATCGGTCGAACAGGATTTGCAGGATTTGTCAAAAGATGTTTCGGCGGCTGTTCTGAAAGAATCAAGGAGCATTTTGCCCCCTATGTAAAGCAGAAGCGCAAACGCAAGCCAATGATCCCATCTGGAGATAAGGCTCATGAAGCTTGCTCCAAGCAACCATCCGAGTAAAAGAAATGAAGCCTGAACAGCTCCGAATATGAGCATAGGCTTCAATTTCTTTTTCAAACTGCCAAGATTGCTTACCATACCGCCTGCCACTGAAACTGCAAGGGTATCGAAACAAAGACTGACCGCAATTATGAAAATTTCAAGGTATGTCAAACTAATTTCTCTTCCTGAAAAGGTAAAGTCCGATTACTGTAAGAAGTGCGTTGACTATCAAGAGTGTAAAGCCAAGGTCAAAGCCGAATAGAGACATACATACCTTGTTGATAATCAAGCAAAGTACAGGAGCTGCAACTGCAATGTATGGAGATGCTCCGTCCTTTACCTTGAACTTAGTGAATATTCCAAAGAAGAACATACCGAGCAGAGGTCCGTATGTGTATGAAGCAAGTTTGTAAACAAGGTTAACTACAGCATCATTGCTCAAGACATAGAGAGCAACAATGATGAGCACGAACAGAGCTGCAAAAATTGCGTGTATCTTGTTCTTGTAAACGAATTTCTGTGAATCGTTCAGGTCTGTTCTGGTTGTGAAGTGTGCGAAATCAACGCAGAATGAAGTTGTGAGTGCTGTAAGAGCATTACCTGCACTAGGATATGATGCTGAGATAAGACCTATTAGGAAGAATATTCCTACAACCAGACCAAGATTCTGACTTGCTATTATAGGGAAAATCTCATCTGTTTTCTGAGCGCCGATTGCTGCCATACCGCCGAGTTCCTGAAGGTAAAGGCAGAGAAGAGCGCCAAGGAGAAGGAAGAAGAAGTTGGCAACAACTATGATTACACTGGTTGTGTACATATTCTTCTGAGCTGCGTTTATGTTCTTGCAGGCAAGGGATTTCTGAATCATTCCCTGGTCAACGCCTGTCATAGCAACTGTCATGAAGACTCCGGCAATAATCTGTTTAACTACATTTGTTCCGTTGGCCCAGTTCCAGTCAAACATCGAGTAGAACTTTGTTCCCGGTATTGAAGCATTCTCGGCGCCTGCCACTGAAGCAATCATGTTTGAGAAGCTCCAGCCCATCTTTGTGCAAATGAAATAGATCGTAAGGAAAACAGCCACGAGCATGAAGGTTGTCTGAAGAACGTCTGTCCAGATGATAGTCTTCACTCCTCCCTTGAAGGTATAGAAGTAAAGGATTATCATGAAGATGAGGGTTACAAGAGCAAACAATGCAATGTCTGCAAAACTGTGTGCCTCCCAGCCTGCTGCTTTAGGAATGAATGCATAAAGGACAAGAGTAACAACATATACCCTTACTGCGGCTCCTAAAAGCCTTGAAATCATGAATACGGATGAACCGGTCTTGTAGGTTTTCATTCCGAACCTATCGCCCAGGTAGGTGTAGATTGATGTGAGGTTCATTTTGTAATAAAGTGGCAGAAGGATTTTTGCTATTACAAAGTAGCCGCCAACGAATCCGAGTACAAGCGGCATGTAATAGAAGTTCTGTGCCATCACGTTGCCAGGAACTGAAACGAATGTCACTCCGGAGATTGAAGTTCCTATCATTCCGTAGGCTACCATGAACCAAGGGGCTTTCCTGTCACCGGAGAAGAATGAGTTGCCGCCCATTTTCCTGGAAGTGAGCCAGGAAACAAAAAACATCAAGGCTGTATATACCGCGAATGACAGTATGAAAAGCCATAAAGGGAATTGTTGCATAATTGATTCTATTATGTAATGTTTAGTTTATAAATCAGATCCATCATTTTTGCCAGGCAGATTAAATTTTAAACGTCTGGCGGTTCTCTATAGCACGGCCAAGGGTAAGTTCATCGGCATACTCGAGGTCATCCCCGAAACCTACTCCACGGGCGATGGTAGAAATACGCACTCCGCTGCTTTCCAGTTTCCTGTATATGTAAAATGAAGTGGTCTCGCCCTCGATGCCTGTACTGAGTGCCAGCACAACCTCCTCTATTCCACCTGCCTTAACACGTTCAATCAGTTCTTTGATTGTCAGATCATCAGGGCCTATGCCATCCATAGGGGAAATGATGCCTCCCAATACATGATAAAGGCCGCTGTACTGCTCGGTGTTCTCAATGCTCATTACGTCACGGACGCTCTCAACAACACAAATGATTGAATGGTTTCGCATTCTGTTCGAGCATATCGGACACAGAGGCGTATCTGAGAGCATATAGCAGTTGCTGCAGTATTTTATTCCGTTTCTTAGTTCAAGAAAGGAGGATGCGAATTTTTCCACATTCTCCTTTGGTTGTTTCAGTGTATGCAAGGCCATACGCAAAGCGCTTTTTCTTCCAACTCCAGGAAGTGAGGCGAACTGGTCAACGGCTTCCTCAAGCAGTTTTGAAGTATAACCTTTTGAAAACATTGTTTCAGTTTAAACTTTATTGATTCTTGTAAACATCTGAGGATTAGGAAAAGCAATTTGATATACTCAAGCAATTCCGCAAATCCTGAATATATTCCGTTCAAATGTTTGATGCCTTGTAAAAATCTACGGCGTCTCGTACTGAGCCCTTCTCAAGAAGCAGCTTCTTTGCCTGCTCGTAATCTGAAATGCCGGTCTCGTCCATAATCATCCTTGTGCCACGGTCAACAAGTTTCTTGTTGGTCAACTGCATGTCAACCATCTTGTTGCCCTTCACATGTCCGAGTTTTATCATTACGGATGTTGAAATCATATTGAGCACGAGTTTCTGAGCTGTGCCTGATTTCATTCTTGTTGAGCCTGTTACGAACTCAGGTCCCACTACTGCTATAACAGGAATCTCAGCTTCGTCGGCAACCGGTGCGCCAGGGTTGCATGTTATACATCCCGTGAGCATACCTCTCTTACGAGCTTCCTTTACTGCGCCTATAACGTAAGGAGTGGTTCCTGATGCGGCTATTCCAATGACTGTATCCTTTACGTTTGGATTGAACTGCTCAACGTCCTTCCAGCCCTGCATAGGGTCATCCTCCGCATTCTCAACAGCTTTCCTGATAGCGCCATCGCCACCTGCTATAAGGCCGATTATCAAATCGAAAGGTGCTCCGTATGTAGGAGGTATCTCCGATGCATCAAGTATTCCAAGCCTTCCGCTGGTACCTGCACCAAGATAGAAGAGCCTTCCTCCATCAGCCATCCTTTCTGCTATACCATCAACAAGTTTTTCAATCTGAGGAATGCACTGCTCCACGGCATACGCAACTTTCTTGTCCTCATTATTCATATTTACCAGAAGATCTCTGGTAGGCATCTTATCCAAATTGGCATAATTGGAAGCCTGTTCTGTTACTTTCATATTCTTATATATTACTTCGATGGTGTATTTGAAATGCACACCATTCTTGTTCTTCTATAATATGCTATCAACAGGTGGAAAATCAAGCTCTGTGATAATCTACGAGGCCCTCGATAGGAGCTTTCAGTATTCTACCTATTTTCACTCCGAGTCCGGCGGCAACTTCCTTGAGAATATCCTGGTAGTAATATGCTATTGAACCTACGAAGTTAACTTCAAGATTCTTGTAATCATAATGGTAAACGTTCCTGGTTATGAACTGTGTGAAGCTGTCAATGAGAAGGGCATGAATGTGAGGATCGTCCTTGAACTCAAAGATGAACGGTGAGAAGCTTGCAAGGAAACGGCTTGGAACAGGCTCCCTGTAAACCTTGGCAACAATCTTAGGATAATCAAGGTCATAGCGTTTCACGAATTCCTCCTCAATTTGTTTTGGAAGAAGACCTTTGATGAAGTCTGAAACCAGTCTCTTGCCAAGATATCCGCCCGATGCCTCGTCTCCGAGAATGAATCCGCCTGCCTTTACATTCTTTGCTATGTCCTTGCCGTCATAGAGGCAGCTGTTCGAGCCTGTGCCTATGATGCAGGCAATACCTGCTTTATGACCGCAGAGTGCGCGTGCAGCTGCAAGAACGTCTGATGCACAGAAGCAATGCGATTTAGGAAATACGGCCTTGAAGCACTCGTCAAGGGTTCTTATTATATCGTCACCAACAACTCCTGCACCGTAAAAATACACCTCATCAACTCCGTTGCCTATGCATGGTACGAGTTCGTTCTGGAAAATTTCAATAATCTTGTCCTTGGCAACGAATACCGGATTCACTCCAACGGTATTGATTGCTACAACTGTTCCGTCATCTTTAATGGCTCTCCAATCAACCTTGGTTGAGCCGCTGTCTGCAAGTAAAATCATATCTGAATCATTATTAAATTTTCTACCAAATTATTACACGGTCCTCCTCAGGTCTGTACATAGCGTCTCCTTCCTTGACTCCGAATGCCTCGAAGAAGTCCGCAATGTTGCGCAATGTAGCGTTAACCCTGTTCTCGCCTATTGAATGAACGTCTGTGAGTGTGCGTCGCTGAATTTCTTCCTTTGTTATGTTCTGAGCCCATACAAATGCGTAGGCAAGATAAAAGCGCTGCTCTGCTGTGAATCCGTCAATTGGCGCAGGATGATTTCCTGCAAAGGAATTCTGCATAGCTGTGAACGCAATTCTTAAACCGCCCTGGTCTGCAATGTTTTCACCAAGGGTTGCAGCTCCGTTTGCATATACGCCTGGAAGAACTTCAACCTGATTGAACTGCTCCACCAATTTGGCTGTCTTTGCCTTGAAAGCCTGTGCATCCTCCTCAGTCCACCAGTTGTTCATATTGCCTTCCTTGTCAAACAAACGGCCCTGATCATCGAAACCATGTGTCATTTCGTGGCTTATGACTACTCCTATTGCGCCATAGTTTACAGCATCATCTGCGGTAGGATTGTAGAATGGTGACTGAAGAATGCCTGCCGGGAAGCATATTTCATTGGTTGTTGGATTGTAATATGCGTTGACTGTCTGAGGACTCATGTGCCATTCATCCCTGTCAACCGGCTTGCCAAGTTTTGAAAGGTTGTCCATGGTGTACCACTTCGATGCCTGGCAAAGGTTTTCAAAATAACTCTTTGAAGGATCTATCGCAAGTGTGGAATAATCCTTCCATTTGTCTGGATATCCTATTTTAATGGTAAAACTGTCTAGTTTCTCATGAGCCTTTGCCTTGGTAGCCTCGCTCATCCAGTCGAGCTGGTCAATGTGTTCTCCCAAGGCTATCTGTATGTTCTTCACTATACCAAGCATCCTGGTCTTGTCCTCCTCCGGGAAATATTTTGCAACATACATCTCTCCTACTGCCTCGCCGAGCAGGTAGTTAGGAACATTCATTGCTCTCTTCCATCTTGGTTTTTCCTCCTGAACGCCTGCCATCTGCTTTGAGAAGAATTCGAAGCTTGCGGTGTAGAATTCGTCGCTGATTGAACCGCATGCGTCAGTGAGCACCTTTGCCTGGAGGAAATGTTTCAACTGCTCTGCACTGAAGGTCTTGAAAAGTTTGTTCAAGGACTCGAAATATGAAAGCTGTTCAACAATCATCTTCTCCTGAGGCTCAACGCCTAGAGATTTGAAATATTCATCAATGTGAAGTTCCGGATAAGTTTCAAAGACTTGCAGGCTTGACATTGGATTGTACTGTGCTTCAACGTCTCTCTGCTGTACCATTGACCAGAAAGGTTCTGCAATTGTCATTTCAACATCGTATGCGTCCTGGGCCCTATTCTCAGCATCTTCGTAACCGGCAAGAGTGAAAACCTTGTTCAGGAAATTCTTGAAACCTTCCCTTATGGCTTCATGTTCAGGCAGCAGGTAGTAGTCCCTGTTCCTCATTGAAAGACCGCTCTGGCTCAGATAAAGAACGTTGGCATTGCTGTTTGTCATATCGGATGAAACGTAAATTCCGAAAAGGCCGCCTGCGCCATTAAGGTCACAAAGACCTGCCATTCTTGAATATGATGCAGCATCTGTAACTTCGTTCTCAATCTGCTCAAGCACCGGTTTCACAGGAGTGCAGCCTTCGTTGTTCAAACGTACAGAGTCCAAACCCATAAGATACAGATCAGCTATCTTCTGTTCAACTGTGCCTTTCTCGGTCTTGAGGTCTGCAAGACCCTTGAACAAATCGTTCAGTCTTATTTCGTTGTTTTCAGCCATAACGTCAAATGAACCGTATCGTGAATACTCAGGCTTCAAAGGATTGTTTTTCTGCCATCCGCCAGTAGCATACTGATAAAAATTGTCTGCTGCGCAGACTGTTGTGTCCATGTTTGCCGGATCAATGGCCGGAACGTTTTTGTTTTCAGAGTTGTTGCAGGAGCATACAGTTCCGCAAATAACTGCACCTAGGAACAAGCCCATAAGTTTAATATTCTTCATTGTTTCAAATAATTGTCTTTCAACTTAACTCGCAAAATTAATCATTTATACCGTATTTTCCTACAAATATCCGCTGTTTGGTATTCATCCGGACAACTGAAATGAGTTGGATGTCCACGAGTCAGGACTTATGACAGTCAGGCACCAATAAGCTACAAGTTTGTGGAACTGTGACATAGTAAGGCGGGATCTTTCTTTTTCCAGATAGCTGTTGAGCAGACATAAGCTGCTGATTGGTTGATTGCAGTAGTGAAACTAACTTCATGTGCGCCTGCAAGGACATCCTTCATATTATCCCTGAGACCATCTCCGGTGAGTTTGAGAAAACTTTCCTTGCGTGTCCAGAATTCAGTGAACTTCACTGCCGGATCATCTGAGCTTCTGACTGCCTCAAGTTCATCCCGGTTAAGGATGACTCCGGCAAGTTCTACGTCAAACTGAATCTCCTCAATATCAATCCCTACAGGCTCATCCATGACAGCACAGGCTATTCCCTTGTGACAGTGGCTGATGTTGAAGTAAATGTAAGGGTGCTCACGTAAATAAGGTTTCCCATTGCTGCAGTATGAGAACTCAGGACAGAAATTCAGACCAAAGTTCTCACGCAGCATCTCTTCAAGCATAATGAAGGATTTGGCACATAAGTATCTGTCTATGTTAAAACGGTAAGACAATACCTTGTCAAGACACCACTTAGGGATTTGAGGCAAGATGGCCTGCAATTCTTCGTTGACATCAATATTATCATCTATATCGTATATGCGAATCATTTTTCCTGCTTTCTAAAAGCGATAAATTCAGAGATTCCAGAAGTGGTTCACAGGACCGTGGCCGTGACCGATTTCATAATCGGCTCCTGATTTTATGGCATTGGCAATATACACCTTCGCCTTTCTAACAGCACTTTCAAGGGACTCACCCTGAGCAAGATAGGAAGCAATTGCGGAGGAAAGAGTACAACCGGTCCCATGGGTATTCCTTGTATTTATGCACTGCGATGGTAATTCAACAATTTTTCTTTCTTCAGCTATGAACAGGACATCTGTAATAGTAGTCTGTCCTGAGATGTGGGCAGGCATTCCAACGTCAGCGGCTTCCATGATATGCCCGGCCTTCATCAATACAGACACTCCTGCAGTTTGTTTTGATATGTGTTCGGAAGAATCAGGAATTGAAACTATCGCAGTAGAAGAACATTGTTCTGATGAAGAGTCTGAGGTTACCTGCTTTGATGCTGCAGGTTCCCTTGAAGAGCAGGATGAAAACATATCTGAAAGATAAATGGCGGCTTGTCTGAGGTCATTCTGTGATTTGATTTTTCTTTGCAGAAGAATTTCAGCCTCCGGGATGTTCGGAGTTATTATTCTTGCCATAGGCATAAGTTCCTCAATAAGGACTTGAACCGCATCCTCCTGCAAAAGCCTGTGCCCGCTGGTGGAAACCATTACAGGGTCCAGCACAATGTTTCTGATATTGAACTTATTCAGAGAGCGTTTTACTCCATGAATCAATTCTGCACTGTGAAGCATGCCTATCTTTACTGCATCTGCTCCAATGTCACTCAGAACACTGTTTATCTGAGCTTCCACAATTTCAAGTGGAACAGGATGAACGGCTTCAACGCCGAGTGTATTTTGGACGGTTACAGCCGTAATTGCAGTAGCGGCATAAGAACCGGTAGCACTGATTGCCTTTATGTCTGCCTGAATTCCGGCTCCTCCAACTGAATCACTGCCGGCAATACTTAAAACTATAGGATATTTCTTGTTCATAATGATATTTTCAAAAGACTTGATTAGAAATGCTTGAATCCGGAGAACTTATTGTTGGTTCCTTTCCAGACAATGATGTTGTTCTCCTTTGAATTTTCCTGCAAATCATTGGCGTTTATTATTTTGCCGATTACATAATGCTTGATTGGTATGTCCGATTCAGGGCGGCAGGTGAAAAGAAGTTCGTAATCCTCACCGCCACCAACGGCCAGTTCCATTGGGTCCCAGCCTTTTTCTTCACACACTTTTTTCATACAATCAGACATTGGCAACTTTGTAACATCAACCTCTGCTGCAAGTAATTTGCAACGCAAAATATTGGATTCTGCTATGAAAGGCATTGAACTTTCAGCTTCATTTTCTGTACTATTATGATTGCCAAGAGAAAAATTGTTACTCTCTTCCAGAATATGCTTCAAGTCTGAGGCAATGCCGTCCGAAATGTCCATCATTGCTCCTATTCCTTCAACTTGCGCAAGTGCCAGGCCTTCCTTGACTCTCGGTTCAGGCATATAATGTTTGTTCAATAAATATTCAAGTTCTCTCCGCCTTGCTTCAAACGCTTCAGTATTGTTGAATTCAATATCGTCTTTTTGGTATGACTTTGCATTTTCACTCTGATGAGAATTTTCAAGAAGTAATTTCAATCCCGCCGCGCTGTCACCTAAATTGCCGCTTACGCAAATCAAGTCACCTTCCTTTGCCGCACTGCGTCTGATGGCTTTACCGTGCTGGCATTCACCGAGAACAGCAACGTTGATGCATAGTTTATCAAGCGAACTTGTTGTATCACCACCAAGCAACGCAACATAGTATTTCTTTGAAATATCTTTATATCCTCTCAGAAATTCCTCCAGCCATGGAAATTTCATTGAACGGACTCTTTCAGGCACTGCCATAGAGAGAAAAGTTGCTATAGGTTTTCCACCCATTCCGGCTATGTCGCTGATATTCACAGCGGCGCTTTTCCAACCAAGTTGATATGCAGAAATTCCTTTGCGACCTATTTCACGTACGCGTTGATCTTTTCCGTTCATACCAGCACTCTTTCCACAAAATTCATTTGCATCTTCGCCAGCTTGATCAGAAAGAATAAAGTGAGCACCTTCCACCAGCAAATCCGTACTGACCAATGTATCTTTTCCGCTGGTTTGAGGAAGAATCGCACAATCATCACCAATACCCAATACACCCTCACCATCAACAAGTTCTGAAAACTCGCCCTTTATCTTATCAATCAGTGAGAACTCGCTCAAATCACTACCTTCCATATTTAACTAAATATTCATAAACATATTTCTATTCCAGAGAATTAAGTTTGGTCACGTTTTGCCACTGAATCGTGACCATCTGACTATTTTCAAGCAATTCGGTCACGTTTTGCCACCGAATCGTGACCATTTGCCTATTCCCAAATGCATTTAGTCACGTTTTGTCACCGAATCGTGACCATTTGCCTATTCCTAAATGCATTTAGTCACTTTTTGCCACCGAATCGTGACCATCTGTCTATTTTCAAGCAATTTGGTCACGTTTTGCTACCGAATCGTGACCATTTGTCTATTCCCAAATGCATTTAGTCACGTTTGACCATCAAATCTTGACCATGGCTCCGTTTCCGGCATCTTTCGGTCAAGTTTCACACGAAAATTTGACCAAATAACTGTCACCAGCACATTACGGTCAAGTTAAGGCATCAAAACGTGACCGAAATGCGCAGTGAAAGTCAATCCGCACGAACAAGCAGGTCATTAAGTGCAGCAGCGGCAAGACGTGGTTCAGCGGATGACATTATTGCGCTCACAACTGCAATTCCGTCAACGCCGCAACGCCATACATCGGGCGCGGTCAACAAATTTATACCACCTATCGCCACAGTTGGGTGTTTAGATAAAGCAACTGCCTTGCGAAGGCCATCAATGCCGAATGCCGGTGCTGTGTCTATCTTGGTTGGGGTAGCAAAAACCGGGGAGATGCCTACGTAATCAACATCAAGGCGGTTTGCCTGCTCAATCTGCTCGAAGTTCTCAACTGAAAGTCCGATTATCTTGTTCTCTCCCAGTAGCTTGCGAGCAATGTTGTACGGCATGTCACTTTGGCCTATGTGAACCCCGTCTGCGTCAATGGCAAGTGCAACATCCACCCTGTCATTGATAATCAGCGGAACACCGCTTCCCAACAAAACATTTTTCAATCTTTGACCCAAGTCAACGAAGTCACGGGTACTAATATTTTTCTCGCGCAGTTGCACCATTGTAACGCCACCAGCAACAGCCTCCATCACAGTATCTTCCAAAGAGTGTGATTCATTCAGCAAGCCACTGTCAGTTACAAGGTACAATTTCAAATCTTCACGTTTCATAAACTTAACGTTCATTATATCTCTGACATTTCAAGTTCGCCTGCAATATCGGATGGTTCAAAAGTTGACAGCACATCAAGGAATTTCACAAAGAAAGTTCCTGTTCCAATTGATGAAGAACCATTAACTGCATAAGTATTTCCTGAATATATTATTTGAGAATCATAGTCTTGTGAACACAATTCCTGTGCTCTCTGCCCTGCAACGCCCATAAGTGCCATGGCATTAACAGCCGCACTGAAAACATTCTTGGAGGAAGACTTTACAGCTCTTTCATGGTGTCCTGCTTCATCAATTCCAACAATAGATGAACTAGTCTCAACGGCCAGAAAAGCGGCAGTTATTGCCGATGCTATACAGCCCATTGCTGTTACTCTTGGCATCAAAGAACTACCATTTGAAATTGAAACCACCCTTTCGCCATCCGTGATATAATCAGTTGCTCCACTTAGCGATACTACAGAGCCTGTCATTCTGGCCAGACTCTTTGCATAATCTATTGCCATAGTGCTGTCAATGGAAGAATCAACACCCTTGGCCTGAAAATCAATTTCCGTAGAAGGAAGTTCAGCATCAATTTCGCTGAATAAACATGAAAATTCACGTTTGTTTCGTTCTTCTTTGTATCGGCGGCTCCTGTGGCTGTCT
>JAZRWT010000039.1:0-2981 GCA_045599845.1 Candidatus Egerieisoma sp.
GGATTTGTCACGGCTGAACTGAGCGCCGAGTAGACCGGTCTTGATGCGTTTCACTTCAGGTGCATTGCCGGAAGTGATATATGCATGGCCAACATTCAGTTCTCCTAGCATCTCCCCTATTATGTAAGTAAGGTCGTGTCTGTGGTTTACATAAGGTACAAGCTGGGAATATTTGTCATATATATGGTTCCAATCAGCTCCGTGCATGTTTTCAACGTAGAAGCCGTCACGTGTGATACGCCAGCTTTCATCGAATATCTGTTTCCACTCGGCTTTGTGGTCAATAACCATATTAAGTTCAGATTCAGGAACTTCCTTGCCAGTTGCAGGTGAACCGAAGTTTGTAACATACAATTTACCTTTGCTGCGAACAAGAACCTTCTTGCCGTCAGCTGCAAAGCACATGACTGAATAATCCTGCCCTTTGTCAATCTTCCTTGTCTTGAGGTCGAATACCTTCATGCCGGCCTCACCGCGTCCAAAGCCTCCGAAACCACCGAATGCATTGTAATACAGCTTACCGTCAGCGGCCTTGACCAGGCGGTACATTGATGGTGAAAGTTCATTGATAGGATATATGCGCTGGCCTATTCCATCTATGTCAACCTTTGTGGCAGGAGCCTTCTTAGCAGGAGCATTCGCAGCACCTTTAGCCTTTGGAGAGTCATTGGCAGAAGCAGGAGCGGCTGCATCATAATCATCGTTGCTGAATGCAGTTGGATTAGGTGTATCCTTTGCCAATGAAACAACGAAAACATTGCTGCTTACTCTGTAACTGGTATTCCACTCCACCTGTGAATATTCTGAACGGAAGTTGGTTGCGGAGGTAAAGAAGAGATACTTGCCATCGTCACTGAAAATTGGATTGGAACTATCATACCATTTGTCGGTAACCTGATATGATATTCCGCTTGCAATGTCGTAGAGGAAAATAGCGCTTGCATCATTGTCAAGGCCCTGCGAATAAGCAGCCCAGCTTCCGTCTCTGCTCAAAACGAAAGCACGGATTGCCTTGCCGTTGGTCTTAGGGTTGTTCTTTGGGTTTGCAGAAAGAATGATTTTCACGCTTGAGCTTGCAAGGTCAAGGGCAAAAACGTCTCTTTCATCATTGGAGAAATACAAGGTTTTGCTGTCAGGGCTCCACTGAAGGCCTCTTGGATATCCGTTCTTGAATGAAGTAAGTTTCCTTGGGCTGGAAATCTTCTCGTAAGATGCAGCATATACATTATACTCGCCATCGGCATCCGAGAACCAGGCAACCGTCTTTCCATCAGGTGACCAGCAAACCTCTCTTTCGTGAGATTCCGGTGAATTTGTCAGATTGTAAACCGCACCGTTCTGTGCAGGCATTGAAAAAATATCACCACGATAAACTGCAAGAATTCGTTTTGAATCAGGTGAAAGAGTATAGGCGAATCCGCGACCTACAGATCCCTGCTCGCTTCTTGACCATAAATTATCTGAATTCAGATAAATGTTCAGCTTCTCAAGTTTTCCGCCGGCAACCGTATATTTGTAAATATAACCGCCATTCTCGAACACAATCTTGCCATCATTTGCAGAAGGGAACTTGCAATCATATTCAGTAAAGTTCGTAACCTTCTGTGTCTGCTTTGTCTTTGTGTCATAAACAAAGAGATTCATGGTCCTGTCCCTATCGGAAAGATAGAAAATCTTGTCTCCCACCCACATAGGGAAAATATCCTGGGCATCGTTGTCAGTTATCTTCTCAAGTTTGGTAGTTCCCAATTTATGAATGTAGATGTCATCAGCCTGGCCGCCCCTGTAATACTTCCATGTCCTGAATTCCCTGAACATCCTGTTCATGGCCAGAGATTTTCCATCAGGAGAGAATGAGCAAAAACCTCCTTCCGTAGTTGGCAGCATTTCAGGCATACCGCCATTTGCATCAACAGTGAAGAGCCTGCCCCTAAGTCCGCTGAAGGTGTACCAGCGACTGCGGTAAATCACCTTTTTCCCGTCAGGAGTCCAGCCCATGACAATATTGTTCGGGCCCATCCTGTCACCTATGTCATCCCTGTCAAGCGTTGCAGAAAAACTTATTCTTTTTGGTTCTCCACCGGCGATAGGCATGGAATACAGTTCTGTATTACCATCGTACTGGCCGGTAAACATTATGGTCCTGCCGTCCGGAGAAATCTTTGCAAACATTTCATAGCCAACGTGGTTGGTTAGTTTGCTGGCAACACCACCATTTTCATCAACGCTGTAAAGATCACCAGCGTATGTGAATACTACTTTCCCGCTACCTATCGTTGGGAATCTAAGAAGCCTTGCCTCAGAATTCTCCGCCGTGAAAGAAGCGGCTGCGAGTTGCAAGGAAACCAGTGCTGCCGCAATTGCCAGCACACAGGTAAAGAAACGATTTGATTTCATAACTGTAGTAAATTGGTTCGTATAAAAGCATGACATGGCAGTCAGGCATTCATCTATCAAAAGTAGCATTTTTATTGAAATTTTGATTATCTATGATAGATAAATTTATGATCATCAGGCCACATTGTCGTTATGGCGTCTTGCTAAGTATCATTCTGTACTTCGCTTTTTATCTGGAAGACACGGGTCGGGATTCCTGGAAATGGTTGTTCAGCCACTTCAAGAAGAAAAAGGATTCCATTGAATAGTTGACAAAAATCAGTGGTTGGATAAATCTTTCTTGATCAAATGAAATGTTACCAACATCAGTATCCAGGTAACAATGGTATATATCATAAAATGATATACGTCAAAAAAGTTGCATTCCAACTGATGCTCAACTGCCTGTTCAGAAGGTACAAAACGTAAATATTTATTATCCAACATAACGGACAGCCACCGCGAGACAAGCAGAAACAAATTTATGATTGGAAGAACAATACAAACGGCCTTCAGGATTTTTGTTGTCCTCTTCATAGTAAACCTCAATATTATTTGTTAAAGGAACAGGTGTTCGAGAATGATTTTGATGCCGATGAGAATGA
>JAZRWT010000040.1:0-1412 GCA_045599845.1 Candidatus Egerieisoma sp.
GCTTTCTTTTTTTGTATATCGGAGTTTTGTATTTTTGCAGATTAAAATGAATACTTATGGCTTTTTTCGGTTTATTCTCAAAAAATGACAAGGAGCAGAAAGAATCGCTTGACGCAGGATTGCAGAAAACAAAAGACAGCATCTTTGAAAGAATAAAAAGGGCTGTTGCCGGCAGGAGCGAGATTGATGACGATACTCTTGATGCTATTGAAGAAGCCCTTGTGGCCTCGGACATAGGTGTTGACACTACTCTTGAAATAATTGAAAATCTGCAGGAAAGGGTAGCCAGACAGAAGTACATGAATGTTTCCGAACTCAATTCGATACTCAAGGAGGAAATAGAAAATCTGCTGAATATAAATAAAGCCGGACAAGAAGCGCAGCCTGTATTTGATTTTTCCAAGAAGCCGTATGTTATCATGGTTGTTGGTGTCAACGGGGTGGGCAAGACCACAACCATAGGAAAGCTGGCTGCCAGACTTGCTGCCGAAGGCAAAAAGGTTGTTCTCGGTGCTGCGGATACTTTCAGGGCGGCTGCAGTTGACCAGTTGAATATATGGAGCCAGAGGGCCGGAGTTTCCATTGTGAAACAGGAAATGGGTTCCGATCCGGCCTCAGTTGCATTCGATACTTTGAAATCCGCAGTTGCACAGAATGCGGATGTGGTTCTTATAGACACTGCAGGAAGACTCCATAACAAAATAAACCTTATGAACGAGCTGACCAAAATAAAGAACGTAATGAAAAAAGTTGTTCCAGATGCTCCTCACGACGTTCTTCTGGTGCTCGATGGATCTACCGGCCAGAACGCTTACCAGCAGGCCAAGGAATTTACCAAGGCAACAAGTGTTTCATCCCTTGCCGTAACAAAGCTCGATGGCACGGCAAAGGGCGGGGTGGTGATAGGAATCGCCCATAAATTCCAGATTCCTGTCAAGTTCATAGGCGTTGGAGAAAAAATCGAGGACTTGCAGATATTTGACAAAAAAGCATTTGTGGATTCATTGTTTGATTGAAATAAATAACAGGTACATATATGGATATTTCTTATAATTGGTTGAAAGATTACATTGAGTTCAACCTTCCCGCATCAGAGGTAGAAAGGATTCTGACATCAATAGGACTTGAAATAGAGGGTAGTGAAACAAGAGAGGAAATTCCAGGCGGACTGGCAGGAGTTGTTGTTGCCAAGGTGCTAACTTGTGAACCTCATCCGGATTCAGACCATTTGCACGTGACAACGGTGGATTATGGAGCAGGAGAGGCTCTTCAAGTAGTTTGTGGAGCACCAAACGTGGCGGCAGGAAAGAAGGTCCTGCTTGCAACTCTGGGTACTGTCCTTCATTTCAGCGATGGCACTGAATTGAAGATGAAGAAATCCAAAATACGTGGCGTTGAGAGCTTCGGCATGC
>JAZRWT010000041.1:0-3971 GCA_045599845.1 Candidatus Egerieisoma sp.
CCCATATCATTGCCGCATTGAAATCCTTGGAGAAAGGATTCTCCGCTTCTATTATAGGATTGCTCTGTGTGTAATCTCCTATGTTCTCAACACCCCCGTACAAATCCAGACCGCGGAACTTCTTGGTAATCTGGAAATAGAACAATCCGTATGAATTGCTCTGCCCTCCACCCAGGAACTGCGGCTTTGCAGAAGGTCCGTTCAGCTGGGCTGTGAAATCAAAAATCCACTTCTGAAGATTTGTTGCGTACTGCACGTTGAACACACCCTTGTACTTGCTCATCAAAGGACGGTCAACAAGTCCCTGCCCGTACATGTCCAGTTTGGCATTGGTGTATCGGAAAGTGAGCATTGTGGTAAGCCCCTCTACAAGCTCCAGACTCAAATCAAACTGATAGGTGTCAGTGAAAGATTTCCCCTTGCAGTTATACAATGACACTCTTGAAAGGTCCTTGTCCCAATCCACAACAAGCTGATCCCTGAAATTGGTCCTGAAATAATCGAAGCTGATGTAAGAATCCTCGCCGTAGCCCAACTTGAAGTACTGGCTCACATTACCACCGAAAGTCCAGGCATCCTCCATTTCAGGCTTTTCCTCCAGGAATATTTCTCTACCTGACGATAGCATACCAAGATTGTCTGCAATAACGTTTGCACTCCTGAGTCCGCGTCCGCCGTTAGCCCTTAAGATGAGCTTGTCCGTGACAGAATATTTCAAAGTCACCCTTGGCGCCAGATACCACTTGCTGGTAAGGCTGTGGTAATCGGCCCTGAGTCCGGCAATGACGGAAAGTTTCTCATTTTTGCTATCGTAAGTGTATTCTGAAAAGACTCCATACACATTGTCCCGTTTGCCCAGGCCGTCCTGTACACCTGCAGTCTGTGTTCCGCGCAGTTCGTAAAGGTTTTCGTAGATTTTATCAAACTGACCGGTGAGGCCGGCGCTCAACTTATGGCAAGGAGCCAGCCTGTTCTGAGAAATGATGTTCACAAAGCCCATGGTCTGGTGTCCGTTGTAACGTTTGTCACCGAAACTTGATTTCATATCGTAGTAGGAGACATCGGCAACCATGGCAATGTTGGTTTCACCCTCGGCTGCAATCGGCACTCCCACTTTGAGATATCCGTCCAGACCCGAATTCCTTATTTCGGAGCCCCAGATTCTGTTCTCAGGCAGCATGTCCGAAATCCCGTAACCAAGTTCCTCGTAATCATCGTTCATGCCTTCCTTGTAACCCATCTGACCTCCTATGCGCTTGTCGCTCACTGCTTTCAGACCGAACCTGATCTGCGGACCGCCATCATTGGCCTGATACAGCCACCTATTGTCAAAATTGAACTGCGTCTTCAAAGGATCGTCACGGAAACCGTCATCGTTCATATCATGCTTCTTCATGTCCTTTGACACGTGGGCCATAATCACAGTGTACCACTTGTCGTTAAGCTGGAGGCTGGAAGCAATGTTCGCCTCAGCCCTTACATTGCTGTTGAAAAACAGATTCAAGAACAGGGGATTCTCAGCTGTAGGCTTCCTGTGCTCCATATTTATCTGACCGGTAATTGCTTCCAGGCCATTGATAACTGAACTCGGTCCTTTGGCAATCTGGATGCTCTCCAACCACTGACCTGGAATATAGTCAAGTCCGAACGGTGCAGCAAGTCCGCGCATGACAGGTCTGTTTTCATCGAGCATCTGAGTATAAGCGCCTGAAAGTCCGAGCAATCGTATCTGACGCGCTCCTGTTATGGCATCGGAAAAACCCACGCTCACGCTTGCCGAATTCTCAAAGCTCTCTGCCAGTGAACAGCAAGCCATCTTGCACAATCCCGCCGCCGATATCACTTCGGTCTTCATGTTCGCACTTTTCGAAAGATAATTTCCTCCCTGCCTGCCGGTAACCACCAGGGCCTCCAGCTCAGTATTGCTCAAAAGATTGAATTCAAACAGTCTGTCACCTGAATCAGAGAGCATTGCATGACCGGTCCCAGTGGTAACCAGCTCAGTCACACCAGATTCCTTGTCAACGCTCAAAAACAAAGTATCGCTTGCAAAGCCCACGTACGATGCCACAAGAGTGACCTCCCCTGCCGGAACTTTCTCAACCGTGAACTCACCTTTGTCATTGCACTCGTAGAACTTATTGTTTTCCAGCACAATAACTGACGCATAAGCCGCCGGACTCCTCACTCCTTGTGTTACGGTATTCACCCGCCCGCTCACAACTCCACTCTGTGCATACAGTCCCGCCACGGACCCTGCAAGCATTATCAATGCCACTAAAACTCTTTTCATTTCTTTATTTACCTTCCTTTTACTTTTCTATTTTTCACTTGCGATAGTTAATTGATCTTTTTTCGCCATCGTTCCGTTTCAAATGCGCTGGTTACGAACCTTTGCTGAAACTTGCGTCCGAAAAAAGGGCAAATTTTCGGCCTATCTAAGCAACTTGTCCGAAAAAAGGGCATTTTTTCGGCCGATTTGCATCTGTATTGGTTATTGATGCAAAGCTATGACTTCCTCAGACAGCATTCCAAACCATTGGTATCTTCTGACGTCTTTTTGGTCACGTTTTTGCCTGAAATCGTGACTTTTGATTTCCTTAGGCGTCTTTTTGGTCACGTTTTTACCTGAAATCGTGACCGTTCTCTGAAGTTCCTGCCAAAGCTGCTTCCAGCAATACTGCTGCAAATACTCTCCTGACATGGTTGCTGAAATCAGACCCACCTGTTTGACCGGTCTGCTTTCATTAAGCTATTCCAAATCGTTCTCCAAGGCCACTCTCTGAAAGCAGTTTTGGCAAAAAACTGAATTTGGCGCCAAAAGCGTTTTGGGGGAAAGCATAATCTGTAGCAGAACTTATGAAATTTGAGAGGAAACAGAATCTGGCACAGAGCCTGAGGATTTTGAAAAGCGAACCTGCTAAATAAGGAATTGTGAATGGAGGACGTTTATTGGGTTGCCCAAAATAAGAGGCGGAGCAGGAATCTGACCGCAAACGAAATCAGCGCTGCAACAGGCAGAATTCAAATAAGATGCCTCTGTGATGAAGGCCAACAGACTGACGCCGGCTTCGGGGCAATGAACCGCTTCCTGCGGAACCTGCTCGTTTGAAATGCGGAATATTCTTGTATGGCAGCACTTGCTGCTATGATGATACTCACATGTGCATGCCTCTGAACAAACTTCGGACTTCCCATCATTACCTGCACAATTGCATTCACAATTGTTTTGTTCATTGCAACTGCGCTTGCTCGTGACCTTATAATCATCATTACCTGCACAATTGCATTCACAATTGTTTTGCTCATTGCAACTGCAATGTCCACTTGTCTGCTTGGAATCACTGGAATAAGACTTCATGGCATCAGTGCAGCTGCAGCAGTGCCCGGAAGAATGAACTTTGCTGCATGCATCATGCTCATGGCAATGTTCGCAAGGTGACTCTCCATAACAGAGGACAAGGTTGTTGGAACCGTCATGGTCACAATGATGAACGCCATACCCCATTGATGAAAGGACATAGCACAAAGCCAAAGCTAACAATACAATATGACCGGACAAACGGTTCATTATTTTGCAAAAATAAGATTTATTAATCATAAATCCTATGAATTTATCTGAACTGAGAAAGCCTCAGTGTCCAAAGAAAAATTCTCCTATAGAGTTTAAATTTAAATGTTTCAATAAATTACGAGGCAAAATCTATTTCCTAATCAGAACTCGTAAGTTTGCGTAAAATGGTAACTACTCAGGTACCCAAGCCATAAGCAACAACCCCTGACAATCGATAAGCAATGATTCAGTCAATGATACTACGTCAGCGCGAGGGTCGCTATGACCCGAAGGACCTCGAAGGGTTTCTGCCCGTTCTTGACCGCCGTCTGTATGTCGGAGGCGACGGTGGCGTAGTTCTGTGCACCGGACTGTGTGCGGAAGCATCCGCTGACCTTGAGTTTGGTCTTCGCGGGCC
>JAZRWT010000042.1:0-10083 GCA_045599845.1 Candidatus Egerieisoma sp.
AAAAAGGGGAAGTTCACTATTGCTGGCATTGTTGTGCCTGAAAAGCTTTGGAGTTCACTGATTATTTGTCTATTTTTGTTCATTACGCTATCAAATATTTTTAGCAGATGTACAGAATCATACGTAAAGAGCAGTTAAGCACGGTCATCACCCTCTTTGAAGTGGAGGCTCCATTGCTCGCACGTGCTGCAAAACCGGGGCAGTTCCTCATCGTGAGGGCTCTGGAGGACAGCGAGAGGATACCTCTCACAGTCTGTGACTTCAATCGTGAAAAAGGCAGTGTTACAATTGTAATACAGACAATAGGCGCTTCGAGCAAGGAACTTTGCGCGCTTGAGCAGGGCGATTATGTGTGCGATGTGGTAGGCCCTCTTGGCAGGCCGTCCGAGTTCATGGAACAGCCAGTTGAGGAAGTTCGTGCAAAGAGTTTTGTCTTTCTTGCCGGCGGACTGGGTACTGCACCTGTTTATCCACAGGCAAAATACCTGCATTCCATAGGCGCAAAGGTTGATGTCATTCTGGGCGCAAAGACGGAAAGTCTGGTAATCCTTGAAAAGGAGATGGCAGGCGTATGTGACAATCTATACATTTGCACCGACGATGGTTCCAAAGGCTACAAGGGCCTGGTTACAGGCAAACTGGAGGAACTCATAGGCTCAGGCCGCCATTATGACACGGCGGTTGCCATAGGCCCTATGATAATGATGAAGTTCGCCACACTCAGTGCAAGGAAGTTCAATCTGCCTACAATTGTAAGCATGAATACACTTATGGTGGACGGAACCGGAATGTGCGGTGCGTGCAGGCTCACCGTAGATGGCCAGACCAAGTTCGCCTGTGTTGACGGGCCTGAATTCGACGGTTACAAGGTTGATTTCGACGGGGCTATGAGAAGATTGGGAATATATCGTGAAGCCGAAATCAAGGCAAACGAGGCTTATACTTCTGGTGAATGGAACTCTACGGCAACCAGTGACGCAGCGAAAAACTGCGAGCCCGAAAAAGATCATAAATGTAAAATAGGTTTGGGTAAGTAGAATTATGGCAGATATGAAATCAAGAGTTCCGGTCAGAGAGCAGGATCCGCTTGTAAGAGCGCATAATTTCGAGGAAGTAAGCTACGGGTACAACCAGCAGGAGGCGCTTGCCGAAGCAAGCCGCTGCCTGAACTGCAAGAAGCCAATGTGCATGACTGCCTGCCCGGTTTCCGTGAAGATTCCTTTGTTCATAAGCAAGATAGTTGCGGGAGATATTGCCGCTGCGGCTGAGGTTATTGCACAGGACAGTTCTCTTCCAGCAATCTGCGGAAGGGTTTGTCCGCAGGAAACACAATGTGAGGGTTCATGCATTCTTGGAAAGAAAGGAGAGGCAGTAGCAATCGGCCGTCTGGAGCGTTTCGTTGCAGACTGGTCCCGCGAAAATTCCGGGAATGAAACTTGCAAGTCTGAAACAGATTGCAAGGCTGGTGAAGGAGTTCATACTGATTGTGTAGAAACAGTTAAGGCAAAAGTCCAGGAAGAGAATTGTTCACCTGTGACAAGTGGTACTATGCAGAACGAGTGCGATTGCGTAGAGGCACATAAAACAGAACATAATGGTGCAGTACAGAATTTCAGGAATAAAGTGGCGGTCGTGGGCAGCGGTCCGAGCGGACTGGCTTGCGCAAGTGACCTTGCAAAGCTTGGTTATGATGTAACCATTTATGAATCGTTGCACAAAGCAGGTGGTGTGCTGGTTTACGGAATCCCGGAATTCAGACTTCCAAAAGAGAAGGTTGTTGCTGCCGAGCTGGAGAACGTGAAGAAACTCGGTGTTAAGATAATTACCAACGTAGTTGTAGGCAAGACAGTTACAATGAACTGGTTGCGTGAGAATTACGATGCAATATTCCTTGGCCAGGGTGCGGGCCTGCCAAAATTCAGCGGCATTCCCGGTGAGGATTTGAACGGCGTATCATCGGCAAACGAATTCCTTACACGAAATAATCTGATGGGAGCATTCAAACCCGGTGCAAAGACTCCTATCATTGCAGGTGCAAAGGCGGTTGTCATAGGCGGCGGTAACGTTGCCATGGATGCGGCCAGAACAGCATTGCGTCTGGGAGCGGACGTAACCATTGTTTACAGACGCTCGATGGCCGAACTTCCTGCCCGTGCGGAGGAGGTTCATCATGCTCAGGAAGAAGGTGTGAAGTTCATGATGCTCATGGCTCCAGTTGAGGTCCTTGGCAATGAAAAGGGATGGGTCCGTGCATTGAGATGCCAGAAGATGGTGCTCGGCGAACCTGACGAGAGCGGCAGACGCAAACCTGTTCCTGTTGAGGGTGAATTTGTTGACATTGAGACAGATACTGTGATTTCCGCATTGGGTACCTCTCCTAACAGACTCATATCCCTGGCAACTCCTGAACTTGAGGTCTCAAAGCGTGGAACTATTGTTGCCGACGAGAATCTTGCAACATCAATCCCGGGTGTTTATGCCGGTGGTGATGCGGTTACAGGTGCAGCAACCGTGATTCTTGCAATGGGCGCTGGACGCAAGGCGGCAGCCTCAATACACCGGTATTTACAATCCGCCGGTGTTTGACAACGGCCTTAGAGGACACTCTGGAGGTGGTGTGTGAGACCCACTATGGCAAAATGAGGGGGTGGGTTACAACAACAGGCCCTGAAAACTATTCCAAGTGGCATATAGCGGAACCACTCCTTATACAGAACTAATTGAACAAGAAAATAAAACATATTATCAAATAATGGCACAGAAACCAAGTATTCCAAAGGGAACGAGAGATTTCTCTCCGGAGCAGATGGCCGGAAGAAACTATATATTCGATACTATCAAAAGTGTATTCAAAAAATTCGGCTTCCAGCCTCTGGAGACTCCTTCAATGGAGAACCTTTCCACTTTGCTGGGCAAATACGGCGATGAGGGTGACAAGCTTCTCTTCAAGGTCATGAATTCCGGTGATGCCTTTGCAGGCGTGGTTCCGGCCGAACTTTCAAACAGCAACGCACTTTCAATGAAGGTTTGTGAGAAGGGCCTGAGGTATGACCTTACCGTTCCTTTCGCACGTTATGTGGTTCAGCATCAGAATGAGATATGCTTTCCTTTCAAGAGATACCAGATCCAGCCTGTATGGAGGGCGGACCGTCCTCAGAAAGGCAGGTACAGGGAGTTCTATCAGTGCGACGTTGACGTTATAGGCAGCCGTTCGCTTTTGAACGAACTTGAACTGGTTCAGATAGTTGATGAGGTTTTCTGTAAACTTGGCATAAGGGTCTGTCTCAAGATAAACAACAGGAAAATCCTTGCCGGTTTGAGCCAGGTGATAGGTCATCCTGACAAACTGGTTGACATAACCGTAGCAATTGACAAAATTGACAAGATTGGTCTTGATGCAGTGAAGGCGGAACTTGCCGAGCGCGGCATTGACGAGAAGGGAATAAGCATCATTGAACCTGTTCTTCTTCTGAAAGGCACAACTGAGGAGAAACTTGCTAAGATGAAGGAAGTTCTGGTCGGCTCCGAGACAGGTCTGCTTGGAATTTCCGAACTTGAAGAATTATTTACCTTGATAGCGCACGCAGATATACATCAGCAGGTTGAAATAGATTTGAGTCTTGCACGAGGCCTGAATTATTATACAGGCGCCATCTTTGAGGTCAAGGCTCTTGACTGGGAGATAGGCAGCATCTGCGGCGGCGGCCGTTATGATGACCTTACAGGCATATTCGGCCTGCCTGGTACAAGCGGAGTCGGAATTTCATTCGGTGCAGACAGGATATATGACGTGCTCGGAGGTCTGGACCTTTTCCCTAGCGGTGCAATCCAGGGTACCAAAGTGCTGTTCAGCAATATGGGCAGGGAAGAAATGTTATATACTATAGCTCTGGTAGAGAAATTGAGAAAGGAGGGGATAGCCTGCGAGATTTATCCGGAGAGTGCAAAGATGCGCAAGCAGATAGATTATGCCGTTAAGAAGAACATTCCTTATTTTGTGATTATAGGCGGTGATGAAATGGCTTCCGGAAATGTGATGCTCAAGAATCTGGCAACTGGCGAGCAGGTTCAGGTGCCTGTGGCGGAACTCTCCGGAAAACTTAAGTGAATTGAATGATAATTCTTGAAAAAATAAAAATAACGATATGGATAAAGTAAGTTATGCGCTTGGCCTGAACATTGGCCAGCAGTTGAAACAGATGGGCCTTGGGAGTTCATTTTCAGTAAAGGATTTCTCAGAGGCGGTGGCAGATATCATGGAAGGCAGAGGACCAAAGATGAACTCGTTTGAAACACAGCGTGTTCTTGAAGCTTTCTTCACAGAAATCGAGCAGAAACAGGCGGCTCAGGCTGCTGAAAAAGGCAAGGCGGCCAAGGCAGAAGGCGAAAAGTTCCTGAAGGAGAATGCCGGTAAACCTGGAGTTACAGTAACAGCAAGCGGCCTTCAGTACATGGTTCTTTCAGAAGGATCAGGTAGAAAGCCTAAAGCAAATGATACTGTCAGGTGTCATTATGAGGGTACTCTTATTGATGGAACAATCTACGATTCATCTTATAGAAGGAACGCCCCTCCAGACTTCGGCCTTAATCAGGTGAACAAAGGATGGACAGAAGGTGTGCAGCTTATGAGCGAGGGCGCAAAGTACCGTTTCTTCATTCCGTATAATCTGGCATACGGTGAAATGGGCGCCGGCAATGATATCCCACCATACGCAGCGCTGATTTTTGACGTTGAGCTCATAAAGGTCCTTTAAGACTGAGGAACTGAACGCTTGTTGAATTATTAAAGTTGAACTACTGTGCTCAATACCCTGTTGGTTCCGGGTATTGAGCATATTTCGTTACCTTGAGTAATCTTGAAATTTAGTGTATACTGCTAATAATAGAGGTGAAAATCCCTCAGCTCAACCATTTAAGGAAATCTGCCACACGGGATCTGGAAACTATCATTGGTACTCCTATTGCGGGATGGGCCTGGACGGAATAGCGGCCTGCGTTAACAACAGCACTGTCTATGCAGTCCATTGCAAGAATGCAGCCTCTGTTTATCCTGAAGAAGCGCTCAGGGTCCAATTCACTGGCAATTGCATCCATTGTTGAATCTACTATATATTTGCCTACATCGAATGTAACCAGATAATTGCATTTGTCTTCTGAAAAGAAGTAAGCTATTTCTTCTGTTTTCACAGGAACAATCCTATCGTTGATTCTCACTACCCAGCGTTTCTTGAATTGCTTGTTATTACCCTTTTCTTTTGAAGCTTCTTCGTTTGAATTTGTTTCAACTTTGAAGATAATATCGGCGGACAACTCAAAGGCTATTCCAAGTATGAGAGTAGTGAGGGTTGTTGATATCACGTAAATCCATATTGAATTTCCCAGGAATGGCCTAAGCACCATAGGCAGTGCGCTGCCCATAAGGTATGCCACTACATTAACTATTATTATAGTGGCAATTATGAAATAGACCTTCAGACCACGCAGATGTGACAATACAAATACCATTGCTATTGTAAGCAGTGTCAGGGCTCTTGTATCTTCGATTTCCAACTTTCTGCAGCAAATACAGCACAATCCATGCAGGATTGAGAACAATAGAATAATCCAGAGGTTCCTTATTGGGTGTTTCATCATCATATTACGCAGATAAACGATTATTAAACTGATTTTCATCCGTAAATTTATAAATTTCATCCGAAAAATCCTACAACTTGTCGTATGAATATAGCATGGATGTTTTTTATAACTATCTTGCAAATGTTTATATTTCAGGAATATGGCCAAGAAACCCCTACTTTCTTTCGCGCAGATGTGGAATCTGAGTTTCGGACTCCTGGGAGTGCAGATTGCGTATGGTCTGCAGAGTGCGAACATCTCACGTATTTTTGCAACTCTTGGTGCAGACCCTCATCAACTCAGCTTTTTCTGGATACTTCCGCCACTTATGGGAATGCTGGTCCAGCCATTGATAGGCAAATGGTCTGACCGTACATGGTGTTCTCTCGGACGCAGAAAACCATACCTTCTGGCAGGCGCTGTTGTTGCTGTCATAGTAATGGCGTTCCTTCCTAACGCGGGTTCTCTTCATTTTTCAGACCGTTTGCTCCTTGGCTTGAACGGAGCAATGTGGTTCGGCCTGTTCTCCCTGATATTCCTTGATACATCCATCAACGTTGCAATGCAACCATTCAAGATGATGGTGGGGGACAATGTGAATGAAGAGCAGAAAACCAAGGCATACAGCATACAGAGCCTCCTTTGCAATGCAGGAAGCCTTCTGGGATATCTTTTCCCAATATTTTTCACATGGATAGGAATATCTAATTCCGCACCCAAGGGCGTTATCCCTCAATCAGTGATATGGAGTTTCTATGCGGGAGCAGCAATTCTCATTCTCTGTGTGCTTTATACATTCCTCAAGGTCAAGGAATATTCTCCTAAGGAATATGCCGAATATAACGGGACAACGGAAAGCAATTCCCACACAGGATTTGTAAGCCTTCTGGTTCATGCACCAAAGACATTCTGGACAGTTGGCCTTGTGCAGTTCTTCTGCTGGGCGGCTTTCCTTTTCATGTGGACATACACCAATGGTGCGGCAGCACAGAATTGCTGGGGTACCACCGACGCAACTTCAGAGGCTTATCAGGCAGCTGGCAATTGGGTTGGAGTATTGTTCGCAGTACAGGCGGTAGGTTCGATTCTCTGGGCTTTGCTTATTCCTAAGTTCCACAGTATCAAATGCTCATATATGGTGAGCCTTATTGTAGGAGCTGCAGGATTTGTCTCAGCTGCGTTCATACATGACCAATACGCACTGTGCATCAGTTATCTGCTTGTGGGGGCTGCATGGGCGGCCATGCTGGCTTTGCCGTTCACTCTTCTTACCAATGCCTTGCAGGGTACTTCCCATATGGGCGAGTATCTGGGGCTCTTCAACTGCACCATCTGTCTGCCTCAGATAATTGCAGCGGCAGCAGGAGGAATGATTCTCAAGGCATTGGGTGGCTCCCAGCCGCTTATGCTTGTGGCTGCGGGTGTGCTTCTGTTGCTCGGAGCAGTTTCTGTACTTATTGTAAAAACAAAATCTTCATACAAATAATATCATTATTCAAAAACCTACCAAATTCTTATGAAAAGAATTCTAACCACTTTCGCAGCCTTGGTGCTTTCGTGCGTAATGGCTGCCACAGTATTCGCCCAGGGCGGATATACGGTTAAAGGTGTGGTAGTCGACCAGGCCGGTCCGGTCATAGGTGCCTTTGTCTTGGAAAGAGGTACCACAAACGGAGCCAGCACCGGAATTGACGGAGACTATACACTTAAGGTTGCATCCGCTGACGCTATCATTGACATCAGCTGCATCGGATACACCAACGTTTCTTTCAAGGCATCCGAAATGCCGGCAACAGTCACACTCTCTGAAGACACTGAGTTTCTTGACGAGGTTGTTGTAATCGGATACGGTACAGTGAAAAAGAGCGATATGACCGGAAGCGTGTCTGCCGTAAAGGCCGACCGGCTCAACAAGGGTATCGCCGCTACACCTGTTGATCTTCTTCAAGGCAAATCCGCCGGTGTTGTTGTAACTTCCGGTGATGGTGCTCCTGGTTCAGGCGCCACCATACGTATTCGTGGAGGTTCCTCACTTCAGGCATCCAACGACCCTCTCATTGTAATTGACGGTCTGCCTGTTTCAAATGACGGAATAAGCGGAACAAGCAATCCGCTTGCATCAATCAACCCTTCCGATATCGAGAGTTTCACAGTTCTCAAGGATGCTTCCGCAACCGCAATTTATGGTTCACGTGCGTCTAACGGTGTTATCATGATCACCACCAAGAAAGGTCAGACAAGCGGTAAGGTTCCACATATAGATGCTGATTTCACAGCATCTCTGAGCCAGAATGCCAAGTATGTGAACGTTCTTGACGCTGACGGAATACGTCATCTCATGGGCAAGGTGTTCGGCCAGGAAGGACTTGCAAAACTCGGTAACGCAGATACAGACTGGCAGAAGGAGATATATCGTCTTGCCCAGACTTATGAAGGAAACATAGCAGTTTCAGGAAAGGCAGGCAACGATAAATTCAGCCTTCCTTATCGTGTATCCTTGGGCTACCTTAACAATGGCGGAACACTCAAGACTTCACACATGTCACGTGAAACCATTTCATTGAATCTGGCTCCTACCATGCTTGACAACCATCTTACTGTTAACGTAAATGGCAAGGGAATGAACATGGATACCAGGTTTGCAAACACCGGTGCCATTACCCAGGCTGTCCAGTATGACCCTACACGTCCTGTATATGACCCTGACGGACTCAACGGATACAGCTGGTGGAATTATGGCAAGACAGGAGCTGACCAGTTCACAGTTGGTAACTGCAACACCATGGCAAACCAGAACCCTGTGGCTCTTCTCAATGACAAGTTTGACGAAAGCAATGCCAAGAGATTCCTTGGAAATGTTCAGGTTGACTACAAGATACATGGTCTGGAGGATCTCAGGTTGAACCTCAATATAGGTATGGACTATACCTATTCAAAGGGAACGGTTGACGTAGCTCCTGACACTGAGCAGAGCATGCATTCAACCAACCAGCAGGCCAACAACCATGCATCAGGTTATCATACGAATTACAACCAGAAGAAACTTGACCAGACCTTGGAATTCTACGCAGACTACAGCCATATATTTGCCAAGAAGCACAACTTTGAGGCTATGGCAGGTTACAGCTGGCAGCACTTCCATAACAAATCTTTCAGCGAAACCTACAAGGCCGATGGTACACCAAGCACAGATGCAAGCTACTATCTGAGCAATCCAAACACTTCAAAGGGTGAGCTCTTCCTGGTTTCATTCTTCGGACGTTTGAATTACAGTTACGACAACCGCTATCTGTTAACCGTTACATTCCGTGCCGATGGAACTTCACGTTTCGCAAACAACAAGTGGGGACTCTTCCCTTCAGTAGCATTGGGCTGGAACATCAAGAACGAGGGATTCCTCAAGAATGTTGACCCTGTATCAACATTGAAACTCCGTCTGTCATACGGTCAGACCGGACAGCAGGATCTTGGGAACGGTTACTACCCAACTCTTGCAACATACTATATCAATACCAACGCCAGCATGTATCAGTTCGGCAGTTCAGCTCCTATTGCTCCTATTACAGCAAAGGGATACAATGCCGATTTGAAATGGGAGACTACCACCACCTGGAATGCAGGTATTGATTTCGGCTTTGCAAACGACCGCGTAAGCGGCAGCATCAATGCATATAAGAGATATACAAAGGACCTTCTCAACTATACTCCTGTTGCAGCGGGTGCAAACCTTACCAACTATCTCGATGCCAACATAGGTGATCTTGAAAACACCGGTCTTGAGCTTGAGTTCAATGCCATACCTGTTCAGACAAGAGAATGGTCATGGACTTTGGGATTCAACGCTGCATGGAACAAGACCAAAATCACCCGTCTTACCACAGACGATGAGCGTGAAGACTACTTTGGTGTAATGACCGGAGGTATTTCCGGTGGTACCGGCAATACAATCCAGGTTCATCAGACAGGCCAGACACCTAACTCGTTCTTTGTTTATCAGCAGGTTTACGACAAGAGCGGACGTCCAATAGAAGGCCTGTACGTTGACAGGAACGGAGACGGCAAGATTGATACCAAGGACAGGTACTGCTATCACAAGGCTGCTCCGGATTATACCTTGGGATTCAACACACAGGTATCATGGAAAGCCCTCACTCTTGCAATGAGCGCTCACGCCAACCTTGGAAACTACGTATATAATAACGTAATGAGCAACGGTGATCTTCTTACTGATCTAAGTACCAACAGCTTTATAAATAACCGTTACTTCACTGCCGAAGAGCACAATTTTGCCAATTATGCTCAGTACTTCTCAGACCTCTACGTTTATGACGCTTCATTCCTGAAGATAGACAACATTACTTTGAGCTATTGTTTCAAACTTGCAAATGTCCTGAACCGCGATATGAATCTCAACGTGTTCGGTACAGTCCAGAATGTTGCATGCATAACGGACTACGATGGAATAGA
>JAZRWT010000043.1:0-8984 GCA_045599845.1 Candidatus Egerieisoma sp.
GACTCGAGGACAGAGAGAAGGCTTTGCTTGAAAGACTTGCAAGAAAACATAACGTCACGCTTTTGCCTGCCTCTGCGTAAAAGTAGTTCATTAGAACGAACTCTTTCCAATCTTACAAACTTTCTTACGTAAAATTTACACAAAATGGTAAATTTTCTCTGCGTGAACAATGACTCTGCTTCTCAGCGGTGGTCTTGGCAAACAAGAAGAATCCAACATATCATGGGGTAGCCAAGCATTATGATTTCTATTGACAGCTATCTTTTCAGCAGGTAGGATACAATGCTTTTCCAATCAGGAAACTTTTCAGTTCCGAAACGAATAAGTTCACCATTGAACTCCAGAGCACCATTCCGGTCTCTGTCATCAATCAGATAGTCTCCTGTGTTCAATTCCTTGTGATGTGTAATAATCAGTTTTTTGTAAAAAATCTCTCCAAAATACCGCTTTATCCACAACAACTTGTCAGACCATGCAGAGGGATTCCACCATGGAGCAGTTGACAGAACATATATATCGAACTCTTCAGACAACTCGTTAATTGACTCAACTGCACCGGGCATTGGGTCCATCATCGCAAACAATCCGGGAATCTCGTCCGGATGTTTCTTATATTTTTCAAAATTTCAATTGCACGCGCTTTCTCGGTGGCAAATGAATCCTTGTCCATTTTGCGGAAAGATGCATTGACGCACTTGGTGCCGGGTATTGGTTGCATATTTTCATCAAGGAACCACCAGTTGTAATATGTCTCGGCTCCGAACCCATCTTTATTGCTCATCCACCATATTTATCTCATACCCGAACCATTTTCTGGTTGCATTGCAACCTTCTGCTCAATTACTTTACCCTTGATATCATAAAGTACACAATCATCATTCTGCCCGGATTCAAGACGGCACTTGACAATGTCCTTGGAAACCAGTTCCACATCGGCATATTTGGCCGGAATCAGAACCTTGCCCGTATGCTTGTCCATCATACCCCAAAGATTGTGCACCCTGAACGATATTACATCATCGGAAGTTGCATATTCATCATCTTCTTCGGAGTTCCACTTTATCAAATACCTCAATTCATACGTGCCATCTATAAGGAAAGCATCAATCACAGTTCCATCAACAGATACATGCTGCGAGCGGAAATCCTTGTACATGATGTACCCTTTCCCCGATGGTGCATCGGTCCAGCTTATGTCATCGTACTCCATTGGAAATACCCACTCGAAGCTGCCATTCTTTATCATGCCTTTCTTTCCATCCCTGGCAGGAATGAACATGTCGGTTTCCTCAACATAGTCAATGAAGGAGTACTCCTGCGGAAGCACCCACTTTCCTTCACGGTTGAGCAAGCCCTGACAGCCACAACCGTCCTCTATGCAGCATACATTGTGCTTGAAAACATAATTGTGTGACGCAATATAATCTAATTCCGGGGCTATTACATACTCTCCAGCACTGTTTATGAAACCCATCTTTCCTCCATGCTCCACTACTGCGGCAAGTCCCTCTGAAAACACCCATGCGTGTTCATATCTGCCATCAATGACTATCTCGCCGGTATTAACATTCAGGAAGCCACGTTTGCCATCCTTATTGCAGAATACTGTAAGGGAGTCTCTTTGTGGAGTCATGGCCACCCATTTCAACTTGGGAGTAACATATCGTCCGGCATTGGCATCATATACCCGCACACTCTCACTCGAACTATAATGTACAAGTATGTTTTCACTAAGTTTCCTGTCCCAATAGTGCGCTTCCTCGCCATAATGTTTCCCGTACCATTCATTGACAAATGCCACAATAAGTGTCAATATAAAAGCACCGATAATCACCAATGCAATTTTCCACGCTGAGTTGAGCACTTTCCCGGTCCATAACCGGAATCTTTTCCAATTGATTTTCTTGTTTTCCATAATATCCCAGTATAAATATTTAACAAATAGCAGGAGCTGCCCCGAACCACTCATCAAGAGTTGCATTCACCGCCGCTTCTATCTCAGGGGTTATTTTACCTTGAATCTTTTTATACACGAACGCCGCAACTGCTGCATCATCAAGTATCCCCAATATTCCAAGTATCCTGCGAGGAAGCAGGTCAAAAGGCGATATGAGATAAAGGATGGCTCCATACACCAAAGCTTTGTCGGCAATTGATATATCTTCCCCTTTCATCACATAATAGAAAGTAAGCAGAGGCTTGCAACCTGTGCGGCCGGCCTTGAGGCCAAATGCCACGATTGAAATCCATGCAGAGTCTGCAAGCTCCTTCCTATTAACATCCTTAATCTTATCAACAAGTTTGCCAATAGGTTTCCCAAGAATTGAATAAGCTACAATGAGCATAAAAACAGTTAATAACATAGTACAAATTTCATTCAGACAGTTCTTTAATACAGTTGCGGAAATCGGAACGTATCAAGCCAAGAAAAACAAGGGCCTTTGCTATATTCATCTCCAATGTTGCTTCATTATCATAAAAGAACTCACACGATGCGGAAATGTTCTTAAAAGTATAATCAACGAACACCTTTACCATCCTGTTGTCACGTGTCGTTCTGTTGCAAGCGGCAAGGTACAGTGTTTCTTCTCCCTCCTCAAATTCACAGAACTGTGGAAGAAAGACATTTACAAAGCTCCCGCCTTCATCGTTATCATCATCGTAAGTGAGAAAGCATAGTGTCTTCATCTGATAACGCAGAATAACATCCCCGTCGTCATCGTATCGCGGCTTATAGCCCATATGCTCAAGCGCTTTCATTATCTGTTCTTTCTTTGTCATAGCAAATCATCTTATTATTTCTCAGTAATTTCATTGTCACCATTATTTTCATCTTCACCGTTCACCAGTTCTTCCATTCTATTATGGAACATCCTGATTGCCGCATCCAAGTGAACTATCATGCGTGATATAAGTCTTTCAACATCCTCATCTTCAAATAGCTCATGTTCATAGACCAGCCAAATGCTGTCAGAAACCACACATGCCTTCACATACTTGAGCGATGAATTCAATCCATCAACAAGCTTATAGAACGAAATACTCTCTCCATCAGGCTTTTCAAGGATTCCGGGAATTACTATGCTCAGGAATTTGTCATCATCAGTCTCGGTCATCCACACATAGTTGATTCCCTCGTATTTGAATAAATAGCCAAAATTCTCCACCTGTTCAAGGTTGAATCCAAGAGTTTTCAAAGTGTTCAGAATCTTTTCTTTCATAGTTGTATTGTTTTATGTGTTACTGGTTGTTAATGAATCATATAACCTATACCTCGCTGCTTTGAGCCAATATCCTTGGGCGAGAACTTGCTGCGTATGCGCTCATATTCACGAAGGTCATTCAACGTAACAGATGGAGTCTTGTTCGATATCGCATCTTCCAGCTGCGTCTGGGTAATGGCCTTGTATGGCTGGTCCTTTTGGGCAATGCTTGCATTGAACATCCTGCGTGAAGCCAGCTGTACAATGTACTTGATGTCGCTGCAGTTATAACCTTGAGTGAGATCGGCCAGCTTTCCGTAATCAATATCCTTGTCCGAAGGCAACTTTGAAAGCAGCAGACGGAACAGACTTTCACGGGCTGCTTTCTCAGGCATGCCTATGTATATCATTTCGTCAATTCGTCCCGTGCGCAGTACCGCCCTGTCTATGGACTCCGGATGGTTGGTGGCAGCTATGATATAAACACCTTTTTGGGAAGCATTGTTCAGTTTACAGAGAAACTCATTCACCTCTCCATTCTGATTGTGGAGGTCACTGTCGGTTCTGTTTGGCACCATAGCGTCAAATTCATCAAAGAACAGAATGGTCGGGGCCTCCTCCTCTGCCTTTCGGAATATTTCACATATCTTTTCCTGAGTGCCATGCACCCATGTTGAGGCAATGTCATCCGGCACCACCTTGATGAAATTCACGCCAACCTCTCCGGCCAGATTCTCAGCAAAAAAAGACTTGCCACAACCGCTGGGGCCATAAAACAGCAAACTTGGAGGCACAATACCAAAAGCCTCGGCACACTCCCTGTTATTCAGAACGTTGATGAAACCCTCAATAATGAGTCTCTTCTGTTCCTCCATGCCTGCTACTTCCTTGAATCCGCAAATCTTTTTCATGGGGCCTTTCTTTGGATTCTCTTCTTTTTCCAACGTCCTGCTTCCCATGATACGCTGGACCCATTCTTTTTCGTCTCTCTTCAAGTCCATGATTTTTTCTTTTTTACCCTCTTACAATATATCTTCTCTTATATGGAGGGCAGGGGTTTTCCAAAACTATCGCATTACAATAAAAAAATTTACCCGGGCGGTTCATTTGCTATTCAAAACGCTTTTAATTATATTCGCAAAATTGGAAACAGGAGAGCAGTTATGGAAGAAAACAAGAGATACAGGGAACCCTGGGAGTTCCCTACAGACACGGACAGTTTCGAGACCATAGTCCAGACCGGAAGAGTGTATGTAGACAAGACAGACCTGATATACAGGATGACCCGCAACCAGTGCGTATTCCTCAGCCGTCCGCGCAGGTTCGGCAAGTCACTGCTATGCTCAACGCTCAAGGCGTATTTCCTTGGGAAAAAGGAGCTCTTCAAGGGACTGGCAATGGAGAGGATTGAGAAGGACTGGGTGAAATACCCTGTGTTCCATTTCAACATGAGTCTGATGAAGAACAAGACACCGGAGCAGATGCGCAACGCCATCTTTTATCAGATTAAGACTAATGCGGAGAACAACGGACTTGACATGCCGCAATCGGATACTCCAGGCGCCGCATTACAGCAACTTGTGGCAACAGCAACAAAAGCAAGCGGTCACAAGGCCGTAATCATCATAGATGAATACGACGCCGCACTTCTTCACACCCCAACAGGCACTGACCTGTTCAACGAAGTCCAGTCAATACATCAGGAATTCTACATCACCTGCAAGGCCTGCTCCGAATACCTTCGCTTCGTGTTCATAACCGGCATAACCAAGTTCAGCCACGTGAGCATATTCAGCGAGCTTAACAATCTCCAGAACATCTCCCTCAACGAGGACTACGCAACCCTCTGCGGAATAACGGAGGCGGAACTGCACGCCATCTTTGACAACGATGTTGAGAACCTTGCGCTCCACAACGGTATGACCAAGGAGGAAATGTATGATACACTTCGATGGAAATACGACGGTTTCAACTTCAGCAAAAGGCAGGCCGGAGTCTTCAACCCATACAGCCTCATGTTGACTTTTGCCTGCAAGGAGCTGCGCAACAACTGGTTCGGCTCGGCTACGCCTTCATTCCTTTTTGATAGAATGAAAGGCTTCAAAACAGACATAATGAAGCTCAACAGAACCGAAATGATGCCTGACACGGCCTTTGACATGTCAATCCACGAAATGGACACCGCACTGCCGCTGCTCTACCAGTCTGGATACCTCACAATAAAAGGTTATGATCTGATGTCCCGCGGATATGTGCTCGGCATACCGAACGAAGAGGTAAGGGAGGGCCTGTTCGGCAATTTCCTAAAGATGCTCACACCTCTGAACACAGACCAGAGAATGAATACGGTAGCAGCCATGAACAGGGCCCTGCGCAAAGGCGATGTTGATGCTGCAATGAAGGCCCTTCAGTCATTCCTCGCTGGAGTTCCTTACATGTACGAAGGCAAGGAAATTCTTGAAGACCTTGAGAAACTTGAGGCCCTGCACCAGCGTGACCTATACATACTGTTCAACGGAATGGGCCTGAATCTTGAAACTGAAGTTAAACAGGCAAAAGGCCGGGTTGACATGGTTGTATGGCTGCCGGATGCCATATACATATTCGAGTTCAAGATGAGGGGCACCGCCAGCTCCGCCCTTGCCCAGATAGAGAAGAACCTCTATGATGCCCCGTACATGGTCGACCCAAGACCGAAAGTCAAGGTTGGCGTACGCTTCACCTGCGCAAAGCACACCATAACCAGCTGGAAAGTGGCAAGGTGATACGAGCCATATGGCAAAGTAATACCAGTACCGCAAAAAAATGCCCGCCATGCTTCAGTGGAGGCCCGGCGGAATGGCGCCGCCCGAAAGGACGGCGAAGGTTCAACGGCCGCGCGACAAGCGCATGGCTTGCCGCCTTGGGACATAAGTCCCTTGGCGGCATTATTATGCTTCGCATTGATAGGCTGCGCCTCAGCATAGCTCAAGCAAGCTTGGCTCTGCTTTCGGCTTGCTCTATCATTCTGAGACAGCCCGCACTGAATGGCCGTCTCTCCGGTCGCTGCCGTACCAGTAAACAGTGCTGCCATCGAAGCCCAAGTAGCAAGCATTGTCGGAGTAGCCCGTGTAAAGTGATGAAGACCAGTAGTAGCCGTATGACCCAACATTGTTGGAACTGGGACCAAAACGAAAACCAGCAGCCGGGAGGAAGATGCTCCTGCCGTTGCGCTTGCTAGTTACTCTGTAACCGCTGTGGCCGTTCACAGTGGTCCACTGCCAGCTGCACTGCTCCTTGAGTTCTTTTATCTCGTCAAGTGTAGGCATACGCCAGCTGCCACCCCAGTTCACCCTTGCTGCATCGTCTGCCAGCTCAAGCCCGGTCCTGTTGTCAACACTGCCGTATTCACTTTCTGCAACGTATTTTGAGAACTTGACATTATCATAACTGTCACCCTCCGTGCGGTACTTCAAATTCTCCCAGTCATAGCTGTCCTTCGGCCCTGTTTCTCCCCAGGCGAAGTAGCTGCCGCAGTCCTCCGGACTGCTGGCGCCAACATTGCAGGTGGCCCATTTGACGCTCAGACCCAGATCAACATACTCGTGGCCGTTGATGGAGTTCGATTTCTGCTTTGTTTCTGAATTCTTATATACCTGAAGTTTCTGCTGGGTACTGGTCAAGGCCGCTTTTGTGTTGGACAAGGTGGCTTCAAGTGTCGCAATCTGACTATCCTTATTTGATAATTTAATATCAGTTGAAGCAAGTTGTTGTGAAAGATCCTTGATTCTGCTTTGAAGGTGCTCCTCTTTTGCCCTGGATTGCTCCAACATATTCTGAGTTTCAGACTCTGCTTTTTTCAGTTTTTGCTGCAAATCATAAAGATTGTTTTGAAGTTCACTTCGCTCGCTTTTGACAACTTCCAAATTCTTCACTATATCTTGAATCTGTGATACCTTTTTATGAAGAGATTCTATAGTTGCGTCCTTTTCATCAATAGAACTTTTCAGTCCCGTAATGGTCTCGTTTAACTGGCCCTTTATCTGTACGGAGTCCTTTAATGACTTCCAATTACTTTGCATCAGAAACAAATGGTCCTTGTCACCATTCGGGCTGACATCAAAGACAGGATTGAAAGACCACCCGCATTTTGGGCAATACTTACTCTCAACAGGTAATGACGTTGTGCATATCGGACACTTTTTCTGAATATTTCCAATCTGCTTTTGTTTTTCTACTATTTGATGAGCTTTTATATCCAGATTTGAAGCATAGCGCTGATATTCGCTTACCTCGTTTTTTATTTCCTTTTCTATTTCTGCAATACGACGTCTTGCATCTGCTTCCGCTTTCTTCCGCTCCTCTTCTAAAAGCAATTCTTCATATTCCTTCTTACAAGCATTGATTGTCTTCAACAAGGATTCGAACGCCAATTGATGGTTGGAATAATACTCAATGAAGTCAAGAGGCCGAACCATCATACGATATCTCTTATTATACGGGCTTTCATCAATCTTGAACGGCACGATGAGTTTGTCCTGATCCAATGCTTCAAATATCTCTCCTGTTGTATATTTCGAAGCATTGGAATGCTGGGAGGAAACAAAAATCAGCATTTTTGATTCCGTGATAGCATCTGTAATAACTTCCACGAATTCGCTACCGCTATAAATTCCTTCCTTATCTATCCAATAAGTTATTCTGTTACCATCAAGGAAGCGTAATAGTTCGGCTATAGGGCTGCCCTCTATAGGATGACCTGATTCATCGACATAATCCTTGCGGCTATAACTGACAAACACATCATATTTGACATTCAAGTTCATTGCTTTGCTCTTTGAATTCCAAAATGCTCTACACGAGGTCATATCAAGCTGTATTTCCAAACCTGTTATAGATGCATTCCATTAAGTTTAGAGCAAAATTACCATTTTTTCAACAGATTGTCAAAGTGTTCCAATCATTATATACAATAACCTGCTCCTGAGCTTGAACATCCTCATACAGTACTAGGATTGTAATCAACCATAAGTTCTGTAATTTTCATCGCTGTTCTATTATATTGCCCTTAATGTCATAAAGTACACAATCATCATTCAGCCCGGATTCAAGGCGGCACCTGACAATATTCTTGGATACCAGCTCCACATCGGCATATTTGGCCGGAATCAGAACCTTGCCCGTATGCTTGTCCATCATACCCCAAAGATTGTGCACCCTGAACGATATTACATCATCGGAAGTTGCATATTCATCATCTTCTCCGGAGTTCCACTTGACCAAATATCTCAATTCGTACGTTGCATCAATAAGGAAAACATCAATCACTGTTCCATCAACAGATACACGCTGCGAGCAGAAATCCTTGTACATGATGTATCCTTTCCCCGATGGTGCATCAGTCCAGCTTATATCATCGTACTCCATTGGATAAACCCACTCAAAGCTGCCATTCTTCATCATACCCTTTTTACCATCCTTGGCAGGAATGAACATGTCAGTTTCCTCCACATAGTCAATGGAAGAGTATTCCTGCGGGAGCACCCACTTGCCTTCATGGTTGAGCAAGCCCTGACGGCCACAACCATCCTCAATGCAACAAACATTGTGTTTGAAAACATAATCGTGTGACTTATCATAATCCAATTCGGGGGCTATTATGTAATGGTTAAAAAATAACTTGGTAAAGTTCATGACCTTTTTACGAGATAATTCCACTTGGGAAGGATTTCCTGAAAGATGATTCTGTGTTTGAGATCCTTCTCGTAGGATTCGTCAATCGGTCTTTGTATATCATAAGTT
>JAZRWT010000044.1:0-1699 GCA_045599845.1 Candidatus Egerieisoma sp.
TGGGATACAAGCGCACCCGCAACAAAATCATGAACGCTCTTGTAATAAAGATAAGGCTCCACGAATACAAGCATCTGCACATCACAGGCAACATAATAGAGTCCCATAATTTCCTGCGCACGATTCTCAAGAAAGACAACAGGGGTGTTTACGTTTTCATAGCTGACCAGTCACCTAAGGATGCCCGTACGGTTGTGAATTTCCTCGGCCGCCCTACTCTTATGTTCAACGGTGCCGCACATCTTGCACACAAACTGAACCTTCCGGTTGTATTCCTTGACATAGCGCGCCAGAAAAGGGGGCAGTACCTGATGCACTTCACTACTATCAGTGAATTCCCTAAGGATATGGAATCGGACGAAATAGTAAGGCAGTATGCATCCCTGCTGGAGCAGGCTATCACAAGCAATCCTCACAACTGGCTCTGGAGCCACAAGCGCTGGAAGAGAGATTTCACGGAGGAGGAATGGAAGATTTATGATTCACTGCGATAATTCATTAATAATATCCAATATATGAACACCAACAAAAACATTTCAAGAAGAAGCTTCCTCAAGGCTTCATTCGCAATGGGTTCAAGTGCTGCAATCATTGGCGGCGGTATGGGATCTTTCCTTACAGCCTGCACAACAAGGGAGCAGTTCGATACCATTATCAAGAACGGTCTGATATATGCCGGTGACGGCGGCGAGCCAATCAAAGGCAGCATAGGCATACGTGACGGCAGGATTGCCGCAATAGGCAAAATAGGCGAGCACGCAGACAAGATCATTGATGCAGAAGGACTTGCAGTCTCTCCTGGATTCATTGATATACACTCTCATACAGATACCAATCTGTTTGTTGCCCCTCTTGGCGATTCAAGAATCTATCAGGGTGTGACAACAGACATAGCAGGCAACTGCGGCGATACTCCTTTCCCTTATTCAGACGAATATGCTGCAAAGAAGATTGGAAGTCTCCGTCACGGGTTCCCTTGGTGGCAGGACATAGACGGTTTCTATGATGCTCTCCGCCAGAAGGGCATTGGCATAAACTTCAAGAGCTATACAGGCCAGGGGCAGTTGAGAAGCGCCGTTGTTGGTGATTACAATGTTCCTGCAACTCCTGAGCAGATTCAGAAGATGTGCCAGATACTTGAGAAGGAGATGGAAATGGGAAGCCTCGGACTTTCATTCGGTCTTGAATATACACCTGGTTCATACGCAAGCGAGGAGGAGATGACAGAACTTCTCAAGGTTGTTGCAAGAAAGAACGGTTTGTATGCCATCCACATGAAGAATGAGGATGACCACGTTGAAGAGGCAATAGAGCAGGCCATAAGGATGTCACGCAACAGCGGAGCCCGTCTTGAGATATCACACCTCAAGGCTCAGAACCCTGCCAACTGGCATAAGGGCCCTCACATGATTGAAATGATAGAGCAGGCTGTTGCAGAAGGAGTTGATGTAACTTTCGACCGCTATCCTTACATAGCATTCTCTACAGGAATGACCACATTCATTCCTCTCACACACCGCGATGGTTCATATGAAGACAAGATGAGACGTCTTGAAAACAAGAAGACATCAGACGAGATAGGTGCATACGCTGTTGGCCGTATAGCTCGCTTCGGCGGTCCTCAGAACGTCCTTATACAGACATGCGAGGCTCCTGAGAATGCGCAGTATTCAAACAAGAGACTTTCCGAGTGCTGTGA
>JAZRWT010000045.1:0-2723 GCA_045599845.1 Candidatus Egerieisoma sp.
AATATAAGAAAAGCAGTTGCTGTGCAACTGCTTTGGAGAGTGGACCCAGTTGGGCTTGGACCAACGACCCCCTGATTATGAGTCAGGTGCTGCTAACCAACTGAGCTATGGGTCCAGGACTTTTCGTCTTTTTTAAAAAACCCCAAGATGCATCTTGAGGCCTTGTAGTGGATAGGAGAATCGAACTCCTATTTAAAGATTGAGAATCTTTTGTCCTAACCGTTAGACGAATCCACCATTGGGATTGCAAAGGTAAGTATATTTTTCAGATTTGCAATAGTACCAAAAAAAATTTTTATCCCTTTGATAAGGCTGGAAAAATTTGCAGTGCGGAAGGTTTCCAAGATTTATGTCTACCTTCCTCACTGCAAAAATATAATGTGCTTATTATTAGAAGTTTGCAAAAAGCAAGCGCGGAAGGTCCGAGCAAAACAAGGAAACCTTCCGCACCAAGTTTATTTGCTTGCGTGGTACTCGCGCCCTCTTTCCATGAAATATTGGAATATCTTCAGGAAGTTGGAGTTGTCCGGTGAATTGATGAGTCCTTCAGGATGGAACTGAACACCGAGAATCTTGTTGCAGCCTTTCTTTGCAATTGCTTCAACAACGCCGTCCTTTGCCTTTGCAATAATCTCGAAACCAGGGGCTATATCCTTCACTGCCTGATGGTGATGTGAGTTTGTAACACAGGTTTCAACACCAAGTATGTTTGCCAGCAACGAACCGGAAACCAGGGAAACGGTATGAGTTCCGAAACTTGAAGGTGCACTCTGTCTGTGTTTTACGTATGTGCCTTCAACCTGGCTTGGTATGTCCTGATACAATGTGCCGCCCATTGCAACGTTGAGAAGCTGCTCGCCCCTGCATATTCCAAGCAATGGAACACCTTTCTCCACTGTTGCCTTGATAAGCATCATATCGAATTTGTCACGGAAAGGAACAACTTCTCCAAGTGCAGGAACAGGCTCCTCATTATATCCGCTGAGAGGATCTATGTCCTCACCACCGGTCATTATTATTACGTCAACAATGTCAAGGACAGCAGCAATCTGCTCAGCATCGGCTGTCATAGGAATGACAACAGGAATACCGCCGGCACGGCGTACGGCATTCACATAGTTAAGAGGAGCTCCGCAAGGACCGTTCTCGCTTGCGGAAATTCCTACTACAGGTTTATAATTCGGATCCATTTTCTTTCCCTCCCCGGCAAATGCAGGCAAAGATTCTGTAACTATCAGCAGTGAAAAAATAATGGCAACTGCTGCTTTAAATGATTTGATGAATTTCATATTGAGCAAATGTTAATCCAGGATTTATTTCTTTGTCCATCCGCCAAGGTCTTTCTCCTCGCCGTTCTCAAGTTCAATGATGAAGCCGTTCACACGGTTTCCACCCTCAGCGCGGGTAAAGTTGATAGGGAACTCATGACCATCGCACCAGAAGGTGTATGTGAGGTCTGATTTGTGGTTCATCTCCCTCTTGAAGTTCCTAGGGCCAATTGTAATGAAGAGCTTGCCATCTTCCTGTGATATAACAGCATCGCCAAAGAGTTCGTCCTTCTTGTATGTGCCAACTATCATCTGTGCCGCATTCTCAGGCTCGGCAACAGGCTCAACATAGTTCTCATCGTTTCTCTGGTCACGTTTAGCGCGTGAGTCAAGCCACTCGTTATGGTAAGCAACATTGTAATCAATGAACTTGTCAGTGAATTTGTCTGCAGGAGCGTCCATTACAAGGTCAATGAGTCTTCTCATGATTGCGTAGCGAGGCTCTGAAGGAATCTCATCGTTGCAGAGCATTGCGCCGCTCAAACCTATTTCAGGAACATAGAAGCAGATGCAGGTGAATCCCCAGGTTGTGCCTGTATGGAAGAAGAGTTTGTAACGGTTGTTCTGCTCAATGAACCAGCAGTGACCGTAAAGCCTTATGAATGTGCTGTCCTGTGAACAGATTGTATATCCTTTGTGAACATCCTTGAGTACTTTCTCAGGATAGATTCTCTCGCCGTTATGAACTCCGTTTGTTCTCTGAACCTTTGCATACTCGTTCAAATCCCTTACGGTTGAGTTGATGCTTCCGGCAGGGCCTATTACTGTGAGCCACCAGAGAGCCTGGTCATCGCCATAGAGAGCTCTCTGTTTCAAACCGTGATCCCAGAGATACTCGTGAGGAACTGCAACGTCTCCTGGAGCCTCGAAACCTTCCTTGTTCATTGAAGAAGCGCTCATTCCTATCTTGTTGAACACTCTTTCCTGAACGTTCTCCTCCCAGGTCTTGCCTGTAAGTTTCTCAATCATCTCAGCGGCAATGAGGAAAGTCATGTTGTTGTACTGATAGTCGCCACGGAATACATAGCAAGGTTTAAGTCTTGCAAGCATCTTGTATATATCATGCCTGTCATATCCCAGGTTAGGAAGATATGAACCATAATCATCAGGCAGACCTGTATGATGTGTCATGATGTCCTTTACCTGCATGTGCTCGGTTACCCAAGGATCGTACATCTGGAAATCAGGAAGAATATTCTTTACGGTATCTTCCCAATCTACAAGACCCTCGTCAACCAGCTGGCTCATTACAAGAGCCGTGAAAGATTTGGAAACAGAGCCAATCTGGAATCTTGTGCCAGGAGTAATCTGATTGTCAGGATCATCTGCAGGTTTGTTCATGTCCTTGATGCCATAACCCTTCTCAAAAAGAAGCTCGTCATCAATGGAGAAGCA
>JAZRWT010000046.1:0-4029 GCA_045599845.1 Candidatus Egerieisoma sp.
TGATAGAGAAATCAGGATACTGAACAGGATTGATGTGCACGCTGTCTGCCTCAGGACCAAAGAAATAACTTGCGTCAATTGCAGGATAGGCTTCAGGATCCTCCTGATGCTCCAGCATCTGCTGGCCGCCAACAACGCTTACATAACCTATTTCTTCCATGTTGCGTATAGAGTTCTCGGTCTTGCACATGAAGTTTATGAAATATCTCGCTGCTTTTATGTTCTTTGCATATTTAGGAATGCACCAGCCGTCGAACCAGACGTTACTGCCCTCTTCTGGAATTATATAGTCAAGATTCACACCTACCTCAGATGCTTCCTCCATTGCCCATGCCGCATCTCCGCTCCAGGTGAAATCAATCATGCCATTTCCTTTTGACATCATCTCCTTGCCGAAATCAACTTCCCAACCGGCAACATTAGGGGCAATTCCTTTCAGATAATTTTCTACAAGGGCAATGGACTCATCTGAATCGTCATACATGAGTTTGTCAATGGTAATGCTTCCTTCCTGAAGTTCCTTCTGTTTGAGATATATGAGAATAGGGCAATACACGTCCCTGAAAGCGTCTTTCATGTATATGCCTCCCTTGTACTTTGGATTGTTCAGAACATTCCATGTCTTTACGTCTTCCCTGTCAACCTTGTCTGTATTGAACATGAGACCTGTTGTACCCCACATATAACCTGCAGTGTAGTCCAGAGGATTCACATCACGTACGTCAAGCTTATAAATGAGTTCCTGAATGAAAGGTGAAACATTGTTGTCTATGTAGTTCGGTACATCCTGGAAATTCTTGTCAATAGGAAGAAGAAGACCTTTCTTGAGCATTCTTTCTATCATATAGTCGGAAGGACATATAACGTCATAGTCATCCTTACCCTTCTCAATCTTTGCAAGAACTATTTCGTTGATATCGAACAATTGGTAAATCACCTTCACTTCTTCGCCAGTGTTTTCCTTGTACCACTGTTCGAATTCGGTAATAAGGCTTTCGTCAATGTAATCAGCCCAGTTGTAAACTTTAAGCACGTGAGCTCTTTCCTCATCGTTGTTTGAGCAGGAAACTGCAAGTGAAATGGAAATGATGGCTGCAAAGGCCAATGTCAATATTTTTTTCATCTTTAAAATTTTATTTTTCGTTGAGCTTGTTTTTTTGCATTGTAAACCATGTATATGTTGATTACTGCAAGCAATATCAGGACTACAGTGAATATTATGGTTGCCAAAGGTCTCAATTCAGGTGTAAGTCCTCCTTTTCTGGCATCTGCATAAATATAGGTGCTCAGAGTTTCCAGTCCCTTGTTTCCTTTAGTGAAAAGGGTAACAGCAAAGTCATCTATCGAAAGTGAGAAAGAAAGGATGAATCCGCTTATCATTCCTCCTTTTATCTGAGGTACTATCACTTTGTTGAAGGCCTGGAAAGGTGTTGCGCCAAGGTCAAGCGCGGCCTCATAGGTGTTAGGGTTCATCTGGATGAGCTTTGGCATGACACATAGGACAACATATGGCGTACAGAATGTTATATGTGCAATGATAACGCTTGTATAGCCCTGGGTAACCCCTGCTGCAACAAAGAGAAGGAAAAGTGATATACCTGTGATGATATCCGGATTGAGCATTGGAATATTGTTCAGGAAATTCATGGTTTTCTTTTTCCTTCCTTTGAGATTGAAGATGCCAACTGCTGCAACGCTTCCAAGGACCATTGATATGAATGATGCTATGAGAGCAATCAATATAGTGTTTTCTATTGCCTTGAAAAGCGAATTGCTTACACCTGAACTGACCTTTACTGCCACCTGGCCGTATTGAAGGATATTGGGAGCGGTACTGCCGGAATTGAACAGGTTTTCATAAAGTTTTGTTGAAAAACCAGTCCAGTTTCCAAGAACCTTTGACTCCGTGAAAGAGAAGATTATTATGATAATTATTGGTGCATAGAGCATCAACAGAAGAATCCAGATGTATGTTTGTGCAAGGAATTTTTTCATTACAATAGACCTCCTTCATCTTCATTGTTTTTCCCGTTATAAGAGAAAAGCGTGGTTATTCCAATGATTATCAACATAATCAGTGCTAAAGCAGCACCGTAGTTCCACATTCCGTTGTTAATGTTCTCCTGAATTGTGGTACCAAAGAGTTTAACCTTGTTCATGGTGAGCAGTTCGGAAATGGCAAAGGTTGAAATCGTTGGCATGAACACCATGAGTATTCCATTGGTGATTCCCGGCATTGAAAGCGGAAGCACAACGTTCTTGAACTGCTGGAAAGGTGTGGCACCCAGATCCTGCGCCGCTTCAACGTAGGAATTGTCCATTTTGTTGAGGGTGTTGTATATGGGATATATCATGAACGGAAGGAAATTATATACCATTCCGAATATCAGGGCACCTTCTCCAAGAGGAATATGAATGAAATCGAACAGAGCAACGGTTGCCAGTGTTCTTACAAGTATGTTCACCCACATTGGTATTATGAACAGGATGATTGTAACGGCACTCCTGTTCAAATCCTTTCTGCTCATTATGTATGCGGCCGGATATCCAAGCAGCAGGCACAGCAAGGTATTGATAACGGCAATTTCAATTGAATACAGGAAAGTATTTATGGCTTCTTTCTGAGAAAGGAAGTTTACGAAATTGGCCAATGTAAAGGAACCATCCTTATCCGTGAAGGAATAAAGGAGTATCATTAAAAGCGGCAGCACAACGAACAGGATCATGAAGACCAGATATGGTGCGGCCCATTGGGATCTCTTTACCATTTCCTTAAAGTTTGCTGATTCTTATATCCTGAGGTAATATTTTCACGCCAACCATGTCTGACTTGTCATAAACATCGTTGGTATTCACATATATGCATCCGCGTTCGCTGTTTGTAACGGTCAGATGGTAGTGGTTGCCCTTGTACAATATGAAGTTCACCACTCCTGTGAAAGCGCCGTCATCCTTATCGTCAAGAAGATCCACTTTGTCAAAGTCTACTTCAACCTTCACTTCTGCGCCTTCTTCGAATTCCGTTTCTCCACATTCGAATTCTGCCCCCAGGAATTCCACACTGCTTGAAGAAGTCATGACCCCGGTGAAAGTGTTGCATGTCCTTTCCTTCTTCATGACCTGGATATCGGCCGCTTTTATGAACAAACCTACGGTCGAACCTGTCTCGAAGCAATTATAGTCCTGAATCATAAGTTCATATCCTTCAATAGTTTCAACGAACATTTCATAATGAACGCCCTTGAAAATGCAGGATTTGACCAAGGCTGTGAACTGGGCTGCTTCGAGCTTGGTTGTAATGTATATATCCTCGGGACGTACTACAACGTCAACAGGAACATTGTTTCCGAATCCTTCATCAACACAGTCGAAAGTATGACCTATGAACTCCACCTTCCTGTCTTCAATCATTGTGGCGTCAAGGATGTTGCTTTCGCCAATGAAATCAGCCACGAAAGCATTCTGTGGTTCATTGTAAATGTCAATAGGAGAACCTATCTGCTGGATTTTTCCTTTATCCATTACTACAATGGTGTCTGAAAGCGTAATCGCGTCTTCCTGATCGTGTGTTACATATATGAAGGTTATGCCAAGTTTCCTGTGCATTTCCTTGAGCTCAAGCTGCATGTCCTTCCTCATTTTGAGGTCAAGTGCTGCAAGAGGCTCATCAAGAAGAAGAATGGCGGGCTGGTTCACAATGGCTCTGGCTATTGCAACTCTCTGCTGCTGTCCGCCGCTGAGAGAATTCACGTCACGGTCTTCATAATCCGAGAGAGTGACCATCTTGAGAACCTTGCTTACTTTCTCGTCAATTACCTCTGGAGGAATCTTCTTGAGCTTGAGTCCGAAAGCTACATTGTCGTAAACATCCAGATGAGGGAAGAGCGCATACTTCTGGAAAACGGTGTTGAGATTTCTCTTGTATGGCGGCTCACAGGAAATGTCCTTTCCTTCCATCATCACACTGCCGCTGTCTGCCTTGAGAAAACCTGCAATGATTCTGAGCAGAGTGGTTTTTCCGCAGCCGGA
>JAZRWT010000047.1:0-11769 GCA_045599845.1 Candidatus Egerieisoma sp.
AGAAAAATTATATTGAGATGAAACTTTGGGACAAAGGATTTGATACTGACAAACGGATTGAGAAATTCACGGTGGGCAACGATGCGTTGCTTGATGTGAAACTTGCCAGGTATGATATTACAGGAACAATGGCCCATATAAAAATGCTCACGAAGATGGGCCTGCTTGAGCAAAGCGAACTGGACCTGCTTTTGCCGGAACTGGAGGTACTGCTGAAAAAGGCGGAAAACGGAGAGTTCATAATAGAGGACGGAATAGAGGACGTGCATTCCCAGGTTGAGAAGTATCTTACAGAGAAGCTTGGTAATCTGGGCAAGAAAATACATACCGGGCGCTCACGCAATGACCAGATTCTGGTGGATATGCGCCTGTTCTGCCGTGACCATATAAGAATTACCGCAGAAAAGATTGTAACGCTTTTCAAGACACTGCAGGAGGCAAGCGAGAAATACAAGGAAGTGCTGATGCCGGGATATACACACATGCAGGTTGCAATGCCATCGTCTTTCGGCCTGTGGCTGGGTGCGTATGCAGAATCACTGGCAGACGATATGGTACTTCTAGGCGCCGCACGCAAATATATAAACCGCAACCCTCTCGGTTCCGCTGCCGGTTATGGCTCTTCAGCACCACTTGACAGAAAGATGACCACCAGGCTCCTTGAGTTCGAGGACCTTGAATACAATTCAATCTGTGCACAGCTTGGCAGAGGAAAAAGTGAGAAGGTTGTTGCCCAGGCTCTGGCCGCCGTGGCTGAAACTTTGGGAAGGTTTGCTGCTGATTGCTGCCTTTTCAACAGTCAGAATTTCGGGTTCATAAAACTTCCCAACGAACTTACAACCGGCTCGAGCATAATGCCGCACAAGAAGAATCCGGACGTGTTTGAACTTATAAGGGCGCATTGCAACAGAATCATTGCTGTGCCTGAAACAATCAGCCATATAATCAGCAATCTTCCTTGCGGATATTTCAGGGACCTTCAGTTAATAAAGGAAGTGTTTGTTCCTGTATTCGATGAAATGGACGATTGCCTTGACATAGCGGATTTTGCTGTTGCAAATCTTAGCGTGAACGAGCACCTTATGGATAATCCTCTGTACAAGACAGCATTCAGCGTTGAGGAAGTGAACCGCATGGTTGCTGCCGGAGTACCTTTCAGGGATGCCTACAGGCAGGTTGGAATTGAAATAATGGAAGGCCGCTTTGAATTCAGCTGCAAGCTGAACCACACTCACGAGGGTTCGGTTGGTAATCTTTGCACCAAGGAGATTGCCGCAAAGATGACCGCCGCTAAAAAAGAGTCCGGCTTGTGATTCTTGAGAACAAGAAACTGTTTTAAAATGATGGTTTAAAATTTAATAGAATATTTTTTGAGAATGACGGAGGAGCAATTGGAAGCCATTGTGACTGAAAAATCAGAAAAACGGGCAAAAGATTCATATAAGAAAAATTGAATCATTTCAAAACAGCTTCAATATGGTACCGGATCGGGTATTCTCGAAATGATGAATGAAAATAATAGAAAAATTAATAAATATAAATATGAGCGTGAATAAACATTTTTTGAAGATTCTGGATTTCACTCCGGAGGAGATAAAGGAATATTTGAATCTGGCTGCGCAGCTCAAGGCTGCAAAAAAGGCCGGAAAGGAAGAACAGTTGCTCAAAGGAAAGAATATTGCGGTGCTGTTCGAGAAGGCATCTACACGAACAAGGTGTTCCTTTGAGGTTGCGGCAAGCGATCAGGGCGGTTATGCAACGTATCTTGGTTCTGTTGGTTCGCATCTTGGAATAGATGAGTCAATGGATGATACCGCACGCGTGCTTGGACGTATGTTTGACGGTATTGCATACAGAGGTTATGGTCAGCATATAGTTGAGCGCATTGCAAAGCTTGCGGGGGTGCCTGTATGGAACGCCTTGACTGATGAGGCGCATCCAACACAGACACTTGCCGATCTGCTTACTATAATGGAGCATATAAACAAACCTTTGAATCAGGTGAAGATTGCGTTCGTTGGTGATACGCGTTTCAATACCTGTAACAGCCTTTTTGCAGGATGCGTGAAGATGGGCATGGATTTCAGGGCAGTGAGTCCTAAGAAACTCCAGCCGGGCGCTTTCCTGCTTGAAAAATGCAAGGAAATTGCCAAGGAAACCGGAGCCAGGATAACTGTTACCGATAACGTAGAAGAGGGCGTGAAGGACTGCGATTTCATATACACCGATGTTTGGGTATCAATGGGCGAGCCGGCTGAGGTATGGCAGGAGAGGGTTGATATGTTAAGGGCATATCAGGTAAATTCAGAACTTATGGCAAAGACGGGAAATCTAGAGTGCAAGTTCATGCACTGCCTGCCTGCATATCACGATACCAGCATAAAGGTTGGCAAGGAGATCTTTGAGAAATTCGGACTCGATGGCGTTGAGGTTACTCACGAAGTGTTTGAGTCTCCAGCCAGCATAGTATTTGACGAAGCCGAGAACCGAATGCACACAATCAAGGCGATAATGGTGAAGAGCCTGGCTTTATAACAGGTACATAAAACGAACAATAGCATTTTGCGGCATTGGCTCCCGAAAAGGGAGGGCACCAGCTCTGCTGGGAGGACCGTAAAATGCTATTGTTCGTTTATGTGCTATATCTATTATTTGGTTACTCTTTCAAGCCATTTCACCATGCCGAGCATAACGCTCATTGCAACCACGCAGATTACAAGGAATACCAGCCAGCACTGCCAGAGGTCCATCTTGTTGTACATTACAGGACCAACCCATATGAAGAGGTTTCCAAGAGCGGTGGCACCCAGCCACAATCCCTGGCAAAGACCCTGGATGTTCTTAGGAGCAACCTTTGAAACGAATGAAAGTCCGAGAGGTGAAATGAACAATTCTGCAACAGTGAGGAAGAAGTAGGTTGCAATAAGTGCCCATGCACCAACTTTCATGCTTTCGGCCTCAGCAACGGGCATTGCCTTGAAGACTTCTCCTGAAGGATATCCGCATACGCTTGAGAGAACCATGAGGAAAAGGTATGCCATTGCAGTGATACCCATACCCATTGCAATCTTTCTTGGTGTTGAGATAACCTTTCCTTTCTTTGCAAGTGAACCGAAAATCAACATGATGATAGGGGTAAGCGTGATTACGAAGAACGGGTTGATGGCCTGCCATATTTCAGGGGCAATCTTGTCTGTCTTTACGAAATCCCTTGCAAAGAGTGAGAGTGACTGACCGTTCTGGTGGAATTAGAGCCAGAAGAAAATGCATATTCCGAGAACTGCGAACAATGCAGCCATTCTCTGTTTGATTTCCTTTGCCATTGCGGCTTTTTCCTCAGGGGAAACCTTGACTTCAGCTACTTCTTCAGCTGTATTTGCAGCCTTTACCTTCTTGCCAGGAGTAGGGAATATTCTCTTTGTTGCAATGAAAATAAGCAGTGAAATGACCATTGCGCAAACAGAAGCGATGAATGAATAGTGGACGCCCTCGTTGAAGATCTGGAGGTAGTTCTGGCAGAATGCTGAGAAATCAAATCCTTCTCCAACTGTTGCACCAACCTGAACAGCAAGCTCCTTGAGGTTCTCAAGCTGGTCTGCAGCCATGTTTGCACCTTCATTTATATATTTGTGGCACAATGCAGGGAGCTGTGCGTTATATACCAGTTCGTGGGTCTTGAGCCACCAGCCTCTGAGAAGAGGAGCTACGAAAGGAGCAACAAGACCGCCTATGTTAATGAATACGTAGAAAATCTGGAAGCCTGAATCTCTCTTGTCCTTTGCAGCCTTGAGTTCGGCCTCGCCTTTCTTGGCAGCTTCAGCCTCGAAGTTGTCATACAGCTGACCTACTACAGCCTGGAGATTGCCTTTGAAAAGACCGTTGCCGAAAGCAATGAAGAACAGGGCAACACAGGTGAAAATCAGAAGACCTGTTGAGTTCTGCGGAGTAGCAAGGATAGGAACTGAAAGGGCGGCATAACCTATGGCCATTACAATCAGACCGCTCATGATAGTGCCCTTGTAGTTGTGGGTCCTGTCTGCGATTATACCTCCAACAAGGCTTAATACATAAATGCCGCAGTAGAATACAGAATAGATAAGTCCGCTGGTCTCGTCTGAGATACCGAACTTGGAGCAAAGGAACAGTACCAGCACGGCGTTCATGATATAGTAGCCGAAACGCTCGCCCATGTTGCTCAGAGCGGCTGCCAGCAGTCCTTTAGGATGGTTCTTGAACATAATTGTTGTTATTAATGGTTTATAATTTTATTAATGATTTTTCCACACCTAATTTACAAAGATAACCAACAGTAATAAAAAATACAAGAAGGGTTCAATGGCTTACTGCAAAACAATGACTTTGGCAGTCTTGTTATCCATACCCGGCATTGTCATGCCTATTGGAGCTCCTATATAGGTGGGATCACAGACAATGTATTTTATTCCATCAATGCGTAGATAATCTCCCTTTACATCCTCACCCACGGCAATTGCTGTTGCAAGATGTCCGGGATAGTATATCAAAGCACATTTCAATCCAAGCAAATCGCGTACGAGGCGTGTAAGGAGAATGCTGCGGTCTTCACAGTCACAATAGGGATAGAACAAAGTTTCATCTGCAAAGAAAACTCTGTCATGGCCCCATAGCTTATCATCACGCTCATAAGCGAATCCGGTTTGCACCCAATGGCATAGCATATCCACATAAGCTTGCGTTAAATCAGTCCTGTCAGAACTTTTTTCCTTGTATGTAATTGGAATTGCAGCGAACATCTCTTTGAAACGGGGGTACAATTGCTTCTTTGCAGACTCGCTCAACGGAGTATTTGCATACAGAGCCCATCGTGTCATGAAATCATTCCCGAAACATGACGTAGGATAGTCGCAGTAGAAGTCCATAAGATTCTCGTCTTCTGATACGCAAACAGACATCCATTCTGTGTCCTGTGAGGTGATTGTACGTGATTTAGAAATCTTGGCATCCAGGAGCTGTTCCTGGCTTATCTGCATTGATAATGCCTGCTCGTTCGGGAACCCTGCGTCGCATATCTGAATCCTTTCGGCTTCAATATCATCAGCATAATAAATCATTCCATCAATTTCCCAACATGGTTTTTCAAAAATGGAGTACTGACTGGAATATAACATGTAAAGACGATTGTTGGCTATTGCCAATCTCATTTGATAACCTGACTGACAATAAAGGTATGCCTTAAGCAACTCTGCCTCATTGGAATCATTTCCTGCAAAGGAGTTGCAAAACAAATCAAGCATCCGCAGATAAGCCCAATCAGATAAATTGAAACGTATGCGATTCTTCAGACAATCACGGATGAGGTTGTTGAACTCTGCAGTGGACAATCTTTCCCATGCGGCAGCTATGGCGTTGGAGCTGATCTCATTCAGTTTGAACTTCATGGTATCATTCGCCCTGACTCTCATTTCTGTGCCATAGAATATGAAAGAAAAGTATATGTCTGATGGCACCGGATTCTCCAGGATTGGCGATACGGGCATAGGCTGTGGTTTAATATCAGGCATGTCAAGCAATTCATCAATGATTACAGGTTTGTCATTGCGTGGCCTGTTCTTATCATCTTCCTTGAAGATCACAGGCGGCATCCTTTCATCTTCCGGTTTCGGCACTGCTGGCAGAGTTCTGGCTTCAACCCATGCCTTGCGTACGAAAGCAACATACTTTTCGTTCGCTTTTTCCCTGAAATCCTCATAGTCCATCTTTGCTTGCTTACGAAAGTCATCATAAGCCTTTTGAAATTCGTTTACCTGTGCTGAGGCCAGCAGACTGCTGAATACCAGAATTGTAAATATAATGATTTTCATATGTTATTTCAACATCCAGTCTTTCCAGCTATCGCCTAAAGACGCGGATGGATTGATACCAGGAGTCTGTGACTTACCATTGACAACAATTGACTTTCTGCTCACATTGTCTTTTATGTATGAAACAAGATCTCCCAAGGAAACACTGCCATTGGACTCTTGCAATTTCTTGAGCAGAAAATATGTAAATAATCCATGACCCTCTTCCTGTAAAGGATATGCCGTTTCATTTCCTTGTGCCGCTGACAGTACAACCACTTTCCCTTCAGCCTTGTTAGGCTTTGCCTTAATTGCCACACCACGTGCTGAAGCAAGCATACCTTCCCCTCTCTGTGCTCCTGAAAAACATGCGTCAAGCAATACCACCACCTGCTCCGCCGGCATTTTGCCCAATGCGGAATACAACGATTTAAGGCTGAAACCTGTTGAAACATCTGTGCCATAACCATCGACGGGAAGCAGATAGGCGTCTTTCGTGGCTTCATCTGGTATGCCATGACCAGCATAGTAGAACAAAACTTTCGCTTTTCCGTCATAGGCATCTGCAATTTGTGACAATTTGCTGATTTCACGTCTTAAATTGTTATACGTAGCGTCTTTGACCAGAATAACGTTGGAGGCAGGCATCCCAAGAGTCTTCCTGCAATATTCCGCAAACACCTCTCCATCATTGATAGCATAAGGCACCTTGGACACATCCTGATAATTTTCATTGGCTATTATGAGAGCGAATGCATTCTCATTGTTCGACACTGAGGCAGGTATGTTCAAATCAATGTCAGACTTATGAGCGGCAGTTTGCGACGGAACTGGACTCTGGTCATGTTCAGCACTGGCAAGTAGGACTTCCTGTTGACTGTCAGGGCGAGAGGAGTCCGCATTCGCTATTTCATATTTTATTGTGATATTTCTGGTGGAGTTGTTCTCGGAAGCGGAGATGGAAGAATTAGATAAATTGAATTCCTTCAGTTCGTTCTTCTTTTCATCTTGTTTGATTGCTTCTAGAATCACATTTTCAGGGATGGGACTTAAACCTCTAAGCTTCACACAATAGTCATTATTGGAATTAACAGCGAAATATGGAAATTTACTTTGTATGATTTTCCAATTGTCCAGATTGGCTTTCATATCGCCGAGTCCCATCAAAATTTCTCCTTTGCATGTATAGTCGTCAACAGAACCGATATGAAGGATTGCTTGGTCAATTATTCGCAGGGACTCTTTCGTGTCTTTATTGATTACACCTCCTGAAAACAGTAGATAAGCCAGATGCACATAGGCGTCATCCACACCTCTTGACAATGCCTCGGTATATAGTTCCATGGCCTTATGAACATCGCGTTTCCTTCCAAGTCCCTCTTCGTAACACATTCCTAAAACATACAGGGTATATGCATCAACGGATTCATAAAATAAAGCCTTTTCCATCCAATAACCAGCTTTTGCAAAGTTCTTGTCCGCACCAAGTCCTTTGTACAGACAATAAGCCAGCTTGGCCTGCGCTACAGGCAATCCTTTTTCTGCAAGTTTCCTATAAAGCATAAAAGCCTTTTTGTCATCTTTGTCAATACCTTGCCCTTTTGAATAACATTCAGCCAAATAATACTGTGACTTGACATTCTGATGGAATTTCCCAGATTCTGAAAAGGCCTTGAAAGCTTCTTCAAAAAGTCCGCTACGATATAATTGTATATTATGATTAAAATCCGGTTCTTCCTGAGCAATAGCAAAGCAAGCAATAGAAAGAAATGCTATGCAGAATATGAGAAAACGTTGAATCATATAGGTATTTATGGTTTGAGAGTCTGTTCGTTTTTAGCATCCTTTGCCATATCTTTCGCCCTTTTCAAAGCGTCTTTAGGCTTTGCTCCATCTTCCAGCAAGAATTTCTCATAAGAATTGGTCATTGCTTGAATCCAATTGCTGGATTCGCCTTCCCAAACAAAAATGTTCTTGTAGGTTGGTTTCTTTGCAAAATTGGAAGTTATCTCATCTTTTTTCTTTGTTTTTTTCTCATCTCCTTCAACGTTATTGAATTGGCTTACCTTGAAACTTCCTTTATCAAACTCAACAATATACATATCCAAAGGTGACTCATCCTCCTCATATTCAAAAGGCGCGTTGGCAAATACATGCAGAATGTTATACATTCTACCCTGCACATTTACTGAATTTGATTTCACTATCTTGTCTTGTGGCTGAACATAGTACTTTGACATAACCATGTCAGACACCCAAGTTACAAGTGTTACAGGTGTGAATGACTCCATCTTTGGATTCATAGTATAATTTATGGATACACTGACTTTCAGAAAAGAATCTTCACCTGTAAGATGAAGCTTGGATGCTGATTTATTCTGATTATTAGCCAGCTCATAGCGCAAAGTTTCAATATATCCCATGTATTCAACAGCTGCATCACCCAAAACGTGTGAAGTACCGTTATTGTTTTTAAATAAATTACCTAACAATCCCGACCCTTTGTTATCTTTTATCGCATTGTATTTACCGCACACTGGAGCGTTATAATAAAGCGAGTATTTGCTTTTTGGTGCAACAGGAAGAATGTCCTTTTCTATTATGGTTTCGCCATTGGAATAGTGAGTTTCCTTTCCCTCGTAGAAACAGATAGGATCCTCGTTTACATAATAGAAAGAGCTTTTTTTATCTACATATACGGTTGTGTTTGTTTTATTTGTTATTAACAGATCCAAACGGACAAGTTCCATTTTAACATTATCATCTTCGTAGACATTCTCAATTTGAGAATAGCCAAGAATTAATGCTTGTTTTTGAGCAAAGGCATTGCCGTAAAACAATCCAATCAATAGAATTAGGAGAAAACTTTTTTTCATATCGTATATAATTAATTATAAATCAGTTATCAATAGGGTCGTTAAGGAAAGATTTGATAACTCTGACCAAATCTTTGTCTTCGTTTGCGGATGCATCCAAAACTCTGTTGAAATCATAAAGCGCTGCGGTCCCATCGTAGAAAACTTTTACAATTACTTCAGTGCTCGCATAATTTTTTGAGTTATATATTTCAACAGCTGTAATGATTTCTCCTATCTCATGTGATAGTGGTTCCCTGGCGTCGAGAATGATTTGTGTCATTTCAAGGGCTACATTCAAACCAAAAACTTTTACAAAGTCCTTGAATGCAAACTGAGTCATCACCTCTTCAACGATTTGATTGGCCAAATTATCCTTCGCCATTATCATTGCTTTTTCCAAGGCCGCATCGTATGTCTTTGATATTACTTTAGCTTGTCCTTCAATATACTCTGGGAAATATGTTTTCGGATCATAGTTATAGGCCAAATCTATTTCATTCATGGTCTGCTCTTCAAGAGAATGCTCAGCAATGCGGGTTTTGAACCTTTGATTTCTATAGCTTTGGATTTGCTGAGCGAAAAGATCCTTTTTATTTTTCTCTTTTCTTTTATCACTCATTTCCACCCAACTTTTTCTTTCTTTTTTCAGGTCCTTTGCATTTTCATAAATCAGCTTTGCATATTCCTTTGCAGCTTTTTTGATTTCTTTCTTTGAATAGGTGGCATCTCGTTTTTCCTGTTTAAGCCATTGTTTATAATATGATTGTGCAGATGCTGTTGCACAAAACACGAATAATAACAAAAATCCTAAAATGTATTTTTTCATAAATTACTAATTGTTATTGATTTGCTGATACACTGAGTTTCCGGCTTTCTCCTTCTGATTCCAGACAACCATACGTTGAATTTGGAGATAGGAAGTTCCCTTGGTCTGCTTATATCAGGCTGTGCACTGTTGGCTTTTGTAAAGTCATTCGGAGAGAAGATTACACATATGTCATTCCTTTCAATCCCTCCGCTACAAGTCATTGAATATTCGTCAACCAGTTCCTTGTTGTCTTCCGGTGCATCTTCGATTGAAAAAAAGATATATTCCTTATCATGCACTATGCGTTGTGCAGCATCAGCCGATTGGCTGTATGGCAGCAGACAATACGCGTTTCCTGATGAATTGTCAATCAGATATACAGTCAGGTAACCATTAACGGGGGATTGGAATCTCAGGAACATGTCATCTCCATTCTTGAATTCATAACGTTCATGCTTGGAAGAGGTTCCGTTGCACAATACTTGAACTTTCAATGGTATTTCCGAAGAAATGATTTCCCTGATTCGACCTTTCACCTTGACTTTGACAATCAACATATTCTGTTCAAAAGCAATTTCGAAAACAGGTTCACCTACAGTTTCTACCCATTCGCCTTTCACGTCACTTGTCCCAAGAGATTGAAAGTTGATGTCCGAACTTCCGTTTATATTCTCCACGAAAATCGTATTGCTTTGACTGACCAAAGTCCCGAATTCATCGGCAATAGCCTGAATCTTGGCCCGGTCCAATGCTGTGAGTTTTGCCTGCTCGATAGTCATGTTCTCAGGCACCACATATATGTACTCGGATTCAACTTCAATTAATTTCTGGGCAAAACTTGGAATTGAAACCAGAATAATGGATAATATAATCGGAAACTCCTTCATTATAACCGCTTTGGTGACTCGAAACTACCAGCCAAGCAACTGCTCAAGTTTGCCGTGAAGTTCGTCGCCTCTTTTCTCAAGATCCTGCTTTACGGCTTTAAGTGCGGCCTTTTTCGCCATATCGCCATTATATGCAATACGTACCAGCACTTCCTTATTCCTGTTGGACATGGTATTGCGGTAAACCTCAACAACAGGTACAACCCTGCCAATGCTTTGTGAAATAAGGTTTTTGGAAGCCATTACGCTTCTTGTTATACTTACTGCCTGCTCAGCTTCCAACTGTTCATTTGAGACAGTATTCTCAATAAGAGCCGTGATTTCAGTCTGTATCTGACCTGCAAGATTCTGCTTGGCCAATTCCAGCGCCTGCATTTTTGCTGCATCGTAATTGCTGCCTATGCTCTGCGCTTCAGCCATTATATATTTTGGAAACATTTCATCGTCATACTCCATTTGCATCATGTATGACTTGTCCAGCTGCTTTTCAATTGGAAGGGCTCCGGGAGAAACAAGCCAGCCTTCCTTTTCGTATTTTCTTGCTTCCTTGCGGGCTGCCTTGGAAGCTCTTTGCTTCAATTCAGTTTTGGCCATTTTACGGATTTCGTCACGTTCTTTTCTTATATCCTTTGCAGACTGTGCAAAAGAAACAGAGCATCCCAACATTATCAGGGACAACAGGAGAATAAGTTTTTTCATACTATATCTTTTATTGTAATTTCAGCAGCAAAAAAGCATAATTGGTGTAAAGTTATACAATTTTACCGTTTAATATTCACAGGCCATTGATTTTCGTGCAGAATATTTGAATTTTTCAGTCCTGTTGATTGAAAGTCAGGTTTATGTTGCAATTCATTTTGCTTATTTTTCAAAAAGGTTTTTGTCACGGTGAAAATTATGGTTATCTTTGTTAGACTATCGCAGTAGAAGAAAATGTTCCATAAGGTTATAGCGGATATTATTTTTGGGGCAATGTGGCTGCTTTCGCTGCTGCCTTTGAGAGTTCATTATGTAATTTCAGACATAATGAGATTCTTCCTTCACAGGGTTGTAAGGTACCGTTACACTACGGTTATCACCAATATCTCACGCTGCTTTCCGAATCTGCATTACAATGAGGTGAAGAAGATTGCCACAGAATATTACAGGTATGTCTGTGACATCATAGTGGAGAATGTGTGGTCCTTGAGCATGGACAACAGGGAGTTTCACAGACGCTTTTTCATTGACAATCCGGAAATAGCGGACGAGCTTTTCAAGACACACGAGAAAATCATTGTTGTAATGGGGCATCGCGGCAACTGGGAGCTCATAGGCGGTTTCGGCGGTTACTGGAAGGAGAGAAAGCCTGAAAGTTTCGGCTGGCAGCCAATCTGGGTGGGATACAAGCGCACCCG
>JAZRWT010000048.1:0-2582 GCA_045599845.1 Candidatus Egerieisoma sp.
TCCGCCCGAGATATTCCGAGAAGGGATATTCGGGAGACTGTTTGATGCCGCGGATATCAATGGCTTCAACGCCCAGGACAAGGAACAATACAAGGCAGCGCTTATGAACGAACTCGATTACAAGGCAACTCTTTACGACTATGAGGAAAGAGGCAGAAAGGAAGGCAGAAAGGCAGGCAGAGAAGAAGGCAGAGAGGAAGGGAAACAGGAAGGCCTTGCCCAAGGCTTGAAGGAAGGAGAGGCGAAAAGCAAACGTGAGATAGCTGAAAAACTCAAAGCCATGGGCCTGTCGGCCGAGCAGATAAAGGAAGCCACGGGCATGGATATCTGACATACTGCTCCTTTACTAAGGTGGGTATCAAAAAAAGCGCATCAGCGCCGTGTCGGAGCGTAAGCGAAACTTTCGAAGGAAAGTCGAAGCAACGTGGATAAAACAAAGAAGCTGACCAAAAAGTGATTTTGGCCGGCTTCTTTTATGATGAGGCAGTATCCGCAATCACAGCAGGTTGGCTATGACACCCGCTGGCTTGGGCGTAAGGCCAGCGGCGGTGCCCTGATGCTTCTGTTGCAAGCCGTTCTCACGAATTGCTTTATGGCAATATGCAACAGTCTCTGGTGCAACCCCATTTGTAAAGGCGAACTGCAGAATATGGAGTACAAGGCGCAGAATAAACCGAAAATCACCTGTCCATGCGAACCTTGTCGGAGAGCATTCCTGCAAGGCCTTGGTGGACAGGTCTGCACATTTGGGTGAGGCCTGTCCAAGTGCCCGCTGTCACAGCGCATTCCTGGCGAGCTTGTATGGACAGGTGTTTTTCATGTTCGCAGATTCATGCGCATGCTTCACTCTGAAACGCTGCTGATTTGCCGCCAGTCCGCTTCATCCGGTCATCCTTGAGCCACCAATCAATTGTGATACTGTGTTTACCCGTCAATGAAGCTGAATTTCAGATATTGTTTGTACAAATTCCTGTGGAAGAATTACATTTTCAATACTCACGGCCTCTGAAAACAGGGGCCCTATTTCTTCTATGCGGAAACCGGCTATGCCGCATGCAACCTTGGTAACGTAAAACTTCAATTCAGGATGGTTCCTTGCAAACACCAGAAATGCATTCACCTTCCCGGCAATATAATCAATCCCACCTTCCATTGTTGGTAACGCATAGCTCTGGCCTGTAATACCTTCCCCAATACCCCATTGGGCACCGAATTTTTTGTGGGCTATCAAGGCGGCTCCGCCGCCGTGCATACCTCGTATATTGCTTCCGAATACAAAAATCTCGTTCTTTTTTAACTCTGTAATGTACTCTGGAGTATATTCACGTGCGTATTCCATAGTTGAATTACAACAGTTTCTGCAAATCGCAGGAGCTCTTCTGGAATTTCACGAAGGCCTCGGCGTATTCAACATCGGACTGCATGCCACGGAATTCTTCCATACGGCCATGTTCCTTCTCGTACCAACGTTCCGGTCCCTGGCTTACATGGCAGAAACAAGCCTTGCGCTTTTGCTGAACAGTGGAGGTGATATCAACAAAATCAGTAGGATAGAACTGCATGGTCTGTATTCCGGAACAGACTTCGAAATAGTAAAGTTCAAAAGGCTTGTCCATTTTAATCCATGCATCGAATACAAGATTGGAACAATTCACGTGGTCTCTGTGGCTGTCTATAGGCCAGTGTGCAAACACTATATCCGGTTTGTAGTCTTCTATGAGTTTGTGCATCTCATTGTAACGCTCCTGAGTAATTTCTGAAGCACCATCTATCTGTGTCATGAAAACGGGCTTGACTCCCATAATTTTGCAGGCTTCAATGGCTTCCGCCGTTCTTATCCGTGCGGATTCATCCAGGCCTGTTCCAGGTATTCCGCGTTCGCCTCGTGTGAAATATACTGAGATGACTTCGTGGCCGGCGTTTGCGAGCCTTATCATTGTTCCACCGCAACCTGTTTCAGGGTCATCGGGATGTGCTCCTATGACAAGTATCCTTTTTTTGCCGCCTTCAACTGCTTCACGCATTGCCGGATCATTCGCAAATGCCTGTGTTCCTGAAAGAGCCATACCGGCAAGAGCAGCGCTTCCTGCCTTAATCATTTTGCGTCTTGATATTTTGTTCATACGTTGATATACAAGAGTTTAAAAAAATGTGCTTATTTTTTCAAATATAGAAAAATCTTTTCATATTTCCTATACAAGTAGAGAAAAAATAATATATCTTTGCAGTCGTTTTAAAAAATATTTTTTGACAATGAAAGCTATGAAACTTTTTGCAATCGCAGCTATTGCTTTTGCTGCTGTTGCTTGCGGAAATAACGCCGCTCAGGAAGAAGAAATCGTTGAGGAAGTAGTTGAGGCTACAGAGCAGTGCTGCTGCGATAGCACATGCACAGGATGTGATTCATGCACATGCGCTAACGCTGACACAACAGTTGTTTGCCAGTAATTTTCTCAAGGTTTTTTATTAAAGATCTTTAATAAGAGACATCCTATTTTGGGGGTCTCTTTTTTTTTTATTCAGAATTCAAACATAGACACTGTGTTTGGAACAATCAGAAGTTGACCCGTTCAACAAGGTTC
>JAZRWT010000049.1:0-14888 GCA_045599845.1 Candidatus Egerieisoma sp.
CCGCCCGAGATATTCGGTGAAGGAATATTCAGGAGACTGTTTGATGCCGCAGACCTTAACGGCTTCAACGCTCAGGACAAGGAACAATACAAAACAGCGGTTATGAACGAACTCGATTATGAAGCAACTCTTTATGACTACGAAGAAAGAGGCAGAAAGGAAGGGAAAAAGGAAGGTATAAAAGAAGGTGTAGCAAAAAGCAAACGTGAGATAGCTGAGAAGCTCAAACTAATGGGTTTGTCCGCTGAACAGATAAAGGAAGCCACCGGTGTAGATATTTGACTTTTCACAATTTTGCTTGGCCTATGGAAAATACCCTTGTATTTTATTCAAAAGCTATTTGTCGCGGCGTTTGAAAAGGTATGAGGCGGCAAGAACTGTGATGAGCATCACTACTATTATTAGTATGAAATCGGAGATTCCCTTGTCAATGAGCGGGAGCTTCACGTTCATTCCGAATATTCCGCTTATGAGGGTAGGAGGCATGAACAGAAGGCTCACGAATGCTAGCACCTTCATGATTTTGTTCTGGTCAAGGTTGATAAGACCTAGAACAGTGTTCTGCATGTATTCAAGCCTCTCGAAACTGAAGTTTATATGGTTCAGAAGTGATGAAATATCCTTGATGAGCACGTTAAGCTTGGTGTGAATGTCTCTAGGGAACTTGTCACTCTTGAGAATGGATGATATCATTCTCTGCTTGTCTATTATGTTCTCACGAACGAGCATTGTGTTCTCCTGCAGCTGATTTATGTCCAGAAGGAAATCTTCGTTAACGTCCTCACCTTCACCAACTCTCTTGCTGAACTGGGCTATCTCCTTGCTCATGAGCTCTATCATATCTGCATCAAGGTCTATTCTGTTCTCAAGTATAGAAACCAGAATGTGGTAACCTGTAGGGAACTGCTTCGGCGCAAATGAAAGTTTGCGCTGCATGTCTGTGAAGGTTCTCAATGGAACCTGCCTTATTGTTACCAGAATACCTTCAGAAATTATGAATGAAACCGTTTCCAGGGAGTAATCGTCCGGCCCCGGAATCATGAAGTTGGTGTTTGCAAATATTGTGGTGTCAGTTTCTGAATAGCGGGAAGAACTCTCAATCTCTTCGGCCTGTGCACGTGATTGGAGGGTGGTGTCAAGAAATTCCTCAACGGCGCGTTTTTCTTCGCCCTCAGGGTTGAACAAATCTATCCAAATGATATCGTCGAAACCAAAATTCTCAAGCTCCTTGAGCTCCTGGGTACAGAGAATCGTACCCTTTGACTTGTAGAAGATTTCAATCATTAACCTGACCTCCCATCTTTTTCAAAGACACAAAAGTGTCTCCAAGGTTTTACAAAAAGAGAAACTCAGCCGCCATTTGGTTGAAGCAACCCGCAAAGGTAATAATAACTTTCTAAAAATGAATAATTTTTTGTTCTTGTCAAGCTTTGAAAATCAATTATTAATAGCTATATTTGCCGCGCCTTTCGAGGCTTTATAAATAATGTTCAATTACTTGTTTGTTTAAAAATTTTATTGAAATGAGTACAGAAAATCAAATCGAGGAGCAGGTAGCTCCTGTAGAATCAGCTGCTGAAGAGCTGGTTTTTGAAAAAAAGAAAATGAAAAGCAACGCTTCCGTTCCAAATGACAAGTTCGATTGGGATGCTTTTGAGTCAGATTCAACACAGGGAACTTCAAAAGAGGAAGACGAGAAACTTTACGGAAACACACTTTCAAAGGTTATCGAGAACGAGGTTGTTGATGGTACAGTAGTAGCCATTACAAAGAGAGAGGTTCTTGTTAACATAGGTTACAAATCAGAAGGTGTGATCTCTGTAAACGAATTCCGTTACAATCCTGAACTTGCAGTAGGTGACGTTGTAGAAGTTTTCGTAGAGAACGCAGAGGATAAGAAAGGTCAGCTCATTCTTTCACATAAGAAAGCACGTTCATTCCGTTCTTGGGACAGAGTAAACGAGGCCTTCGAGAAAGACGAGATTGTAAAGGGTTATATCAAGTGCAGAACAAAGGGTGGTATGATTGTAGATGTATTTGGCATTGAGGCATTCCTTCCTGGTTCACAGATTGATGTCAAACCTATTCGTGACTACGACATATTCGTTAACAAGACCATGGAATTCAAGATTGTGAAGATAAACAACGAGTACAGGAATGTTGTTGTTTCTCACAAGGCTCTCATTGAGGCAGAACTCGAGGCACAGAAAGCAGATATCATTGCAAAACTTCAGAAAGGTCAGATTTCAGAAGGTATTGTCAAGAACATCACTTCTTACGGTGTATTCGTTGACCTTGGCGGCGTAGACGGTCTCATCCACATCACAGATCTTTCATGGGGCAGAATCAACCATCCTGAGGAGGTTGTCAAACTTGATGACAAGATCAACGTTGTTATCCTTGACTTCGATGATTCAAAGAAGAGAATCGCTCTTGGTCTCAAACAGCTCACACCTCATCCATGGGATGCACTCAATCCTGATCTCAAGATTGGCGATACTGTAAAGGGCAAGGTTGTTGTTATTGCTGACTACGGTGCATTCATAGAGATTCAGCCAGGTGTTGAGGGTCTCATCCACGTTTCAGAAATGAGCTGGAGTTCACACCTGCGCAGCGCTCAGGACTTCCTGAAGGTTGGTGACGAGGTAGAAGCTCAGATTCTAACTCTTGACCGCGAGGAGCGCAAGATGTCCCTTGGTATCAAACAGCTTAAAGATGATCCTTGGGCATCAATCCTTGACAAATACCCTGTTGGTTCAAAACATTCAGCAATTGTTCGCAACTTCACTAACTTCGGTGTATTCGTAGAGCTTGAGGAAGGTGTTGACGGTCTTGTTCATATTTCAGATCTTTCATGGACAAAGAAGGTTAAACATCCTTCAGAGTTCACAGCCATAGGTGAGAAACTTGATGTTGTTGTTCTTGAAATAGACCAGGAGAACAGAAGACTCAGCCTTGGTCACAAACAGCTCGAGGAGAATCCATGGGATGTTTATGAGGGCATATTCAAAGTAGGCAGCATTCATGAGGGAACTATCACAAACATCAGCGACAAGGGCGCTACAGTAGTCCTTGAGTACGGTGTAGAAGGTTTCGCTCCTGTAAAGACTCTCGTTAAGGAAGACAACACAACTGCAAGACTTGAAGAAAAGATTGACTTCAAGGTAATTGAGTTCAACAAAGGCAGCAAGAAGATTATCCTTTCTCACTCAAGAATAGCAGACGACAAGAGAAGAGAGGCTGAAGCCAAGGAATACAAGGAGAGAAATGCCGAGTCTGATTCAATGCAGAAAGCTGTGAAGAAAATCAAAGCCAACATTGAAAAGACCACTTTAGGTGATATCAGCTCATTGGCAGCCCTCAAGGACGAAATGGAAAAATCAGCAAAGAACTAATGACTTTCAGCTTTACAACTTTAGGAACAGCATCAGCTCTTCCCACTGTTGAAAGATATCCAAGCGCTCACATCCTCACGGTTCGTGAGCGCTTTTTCTTGATTGATTGCGGCGAGGGGGTGCAGATACAGCTCAAACGCGCAGGAATATCTTTCGCAAGAATTGACAACATATTCATATCCCATATTCACGGTGACCATATCTTCGGACTGCCGGGGCTTTTATCCACAATGTCACTCATGGGCAGGACATCTCCGGTTTACATTTATGCCCCTGCCGGATTCAAGTCATTCGTTGATTATTTCATTTCATACCTTGGCGATGGTATTTCTTTCCAAGTTGTATTCAATGCTGTATCCTGTAAGGAACCATTGAAGATTGTTGAATTCAACAATCTGGAAGTATTTGCTTTTCCTCTCAAGCACAAAATCGAAACATACGGGTACTTCTTCATTGAGAAAGATCCTGCTTTGAACATCAGGAAGGATAAAATTGAAGAATATGGACTTTCATATTTTGAAATGGCTAGGCTCAAGGAAGGTCAGGATGTCCAGAGGGAAGACTGCATTCTCAAAGTTGAAGAATTGACCTACAAGCCTTACAAAGCCCGTTGTTTTGCCTATTGCTCAGATACCATGCCGTTTGCAAAACTTCCGAAATGGCTTTGTGAACTATCGCAGTACAAGGAATTGGATTTATTGTATCATGAGGCTACATACAATGACTCAGATAAGGAACTGGCAAACAAGCATTTCCATTCAACCTCAGTGGATGCTGCGAATTGTGCGATAAAATGCAATGCCCGCAAGCTTGTACTTGGGCATTACTCTTCACGTTACAAGGACACCGTTAAGATTCTGGAAGATGCCAGAGCTGTATTTCCTGAAACTTATTGTGCAAAGGAAGGAGATGTGTTTGAAGTCCCTGTTTTGAAATTATTTTGAACTTTTAGAAGCCCTTTCCCTCTCAAGCCTGTTAAGTGCCTGCCTGTATTCAGCAGCATTTCTGGAATGTTCTGAAAGAGTTCTGGCGAATCTGTGCGTTCCGTTGAATTCCGGGCTCGCACAAAAATAAAGATATGAATCCTTACTGTAGTTGAGGACAGCATCAATCGCATCTATGGATGGAACGCAAATAGGCTCAGGTGGGAGTCCCCTGTACTTGTACGTATTGAAAGGCGAATCTACTGTCAGATGAATGTTCAATATTCTCTTAAGGGAGAAATCTCCAATAGCGTACTTGACCGTTGGATCTGCCTGCAGGGGCATTCCGCATTTCAAACGGTTGACATAAACACCTGCAATCTGCCCGTATTCCGGAACATAATTGCTTTCCTGATTTACAATTGAAGCAATAATTGCAACTTCCTTCCTGCTGAGCCCCATTCGTGAGGCAATGCTGTCCCTGTTTGTTCCTTCAACGAAATCCGGTTCGGAATTCCAGAACCTGTTCCATTCCTTCTGCAACTTTGCAACGATTGATTCAGCACTTTCATCCCAATATACTTGATAAGTGTCGGGCAATATCTGGTATATGTTGTTTATGCAATTCACCAGCTCTGCTGAATCTGCCATTACTTTCTTTGATATTGCATGGGCTATTTCTCCTTTTGTTCTTATAGTCCCCGCAATTGTGACATTCACAGGACTCTGCCATCCGTTTTTCAGTGCAGATACGATATAGTTTGTGCTCAAACCTTTCTCAAAATAATAATGACCGCTGTGCATATTATTCTCAAGTCTGCGCTCAACAGACTTTCTTTTGAATGAATTCTTCCATTTCAGCTTTGGAACAATAGCGTTTGACACCTGCACGTATTCAGTCCTGCCGTTAATGTATATTTCAACTGCCTCCTGAAGGTTAGGACTCCTATCTATGAGAACTTCAGATAAATCGTATATGACCATTGCCATTGCAGCAAGCAGAAGATAAATGATGGTTCTCGTGCATTTCTTTTCCCTTGTGCTTTGGGCTTGCCAGCGTTCCTTTATTCCTGTATATATGTGATGTGTCATTATAATGTCAAATTAATTTTATGAAGCAATTTATATTCAACCCGCGTGTCCAACTGACAAGCAGAAACAAGAAGATGCAAAAGTACGAAAATGACTACCAAAAATGACAATAATTTGGTCCAAATGATGTAATTTTGTTATTGTTTGTCTATAATTTTTTACAATGGAAAAGAGACAGGTTATAACTGACTATAAAATATTCGATTCAATCGATGAATTGCCTGAAGAGTACAAACTGGTCCTTGAACAAGCAATAGTTGCATCTGACAGCTCATATTCGCCATATTCCGGTTTCAGCGTGGGCGCGGCCATCAAACTTGACAATGGAGTGATTGTCAAAGGGTCCAATCAGGAGAATGCTGCATATCCATCTGGCCTGTGCGCTGAAAGGACCGCAATGTTCTATGCTTCCGCCGCTTATCCGGGAGTTCCCATGCTAATACTTGCCATTGCAGCAAAAAAGAATGGAGAACTTACAAAGGATATTACATTCCCTTGCGGCGCGTGCAGACAGGTAATGAAAGAGTTCCAGACAAGAGGAGGCAAGCCAATGGCTGTGATAATAGGCAGTGCAACAAAAATATTTGCTGTTGATTCCGCTGATGCCCTCATGCCATTTGCATTTGACAATCTCGATGAGTGATTGATAAGTTGCGGGGGGATAAAAAAGAAAGGGTAAGCTACATATATCGCACCGCTACAACCACATACCCTTGCTGCCTTCCGGCCCTGGGGGAGTTCTGCAGGAGCTGGTCGTATATGACTTACCCGACCACAAAGATATAACTTTTTATTTAATTATGGAATATTCATACGATTATTTGATACAGAAGACAGATAAACCGCTTAACATTGCTGTTGGATTGTCAGGAGGAGTGGATTCCAGTGTTGCTGCGCTTCTGCTCAAATTGGCAGGCCATAATGTAATTGCAATATATATGCAGAACTGGCATGATATCACCGGAACACTTCATGGTGACTGCCAGTGGGAGGAAGAAAAGATTCTGGCTCAGATGGTTGCCAAGAAAATAGGAATACCTTTCCATTTCGTAGATTTAAGTGAAACCTACAGGAAAAGGGTGGTTGACTATATGTTTTCTGAATATGAAAAAGGCAGGACACCAAATCCTGATGTGCTTTGCAACAGGGAAATAAAATTTGACGCTTTCCTCAATTGCGCACTTGAACTTGGAGTTGATTATGTTGCAACAGGACATTATTGTAAGAAATCCATCGCAGTAAGAGAAGATGGAAGGGAAATATATTCATTGCTGGCAGGTGATGATTCAAATAAGGATCAGAGTTACTTCCTATGCCAGTTGAATCAGGAGCAGCTTTCCAGGGCTCTGTTCCCAATAGGGCATCTGGAAAAGCCTATGGTGAGGAAAATTGCAAAGGAGGCCGGACTGCAAAGTGCTGAAAAGAAAGATTCACAAGGTATTTGTTTCGTTGGAAAAGTTGATCTGCCGGTGTTCCTTCAACAGAAGCTCAAATCAAAGGAAGGGGAGGTCGTTGAAATTTTTGCCGCCAATCATGACAGAATCCTCAAGCTCTCCGGCTTGGTGAAAGACGGTGAGGAATGCGTGAATCCTCATTCCGTAACTGGTTATGCTGATTCTTATACAAGTGATGAACTTGAACGATTGTCAAGGCCAATCAGCTACAGGAAATCAAACGGAAAGGTCATTGGCAAGCATATAGGGGCACAATTCTATACAATAGGGCAGAGGCATGGCCTGAATATAGGAGGTCATCAAGGCTCGATATTCATCATTTCCATTGACATTGCCAATAATATAATATATGTGGGAGAAGGGAAGGATCATCCCGGATTGTATCGCAAGGCTTTGAGAATTCTCCCGGATGAAATTCATTGGATAAGGCCAGATTTGGAGATGAAAGATGAAGAAGTGCGTGATTATCTTGTGCGGATACGTTACAGACAGCCACTTCAGAAAGCCAGGCTGTACAAGCGTGAAGAAGGTATGTTCATTGTGTTCGAGAATGCACAGAGGAGTATAACGCCCGGCCAGTTTGCCGCATGGTACACAACAGATGGAGAATTATGCGGAAGCGGAGTGATAAGTGAATAGTATCTACTCGCTTCTGCCGTTCTTCCTTGCTTCTTTCATTCTTGCTTTGATCTGTTTCCTGCGTTCCTTTTCACGCAGTCTGATCAATTTCGCCTGTTCCTTCTGCTCCTTTGTACGTTTTGTAAAGAAATCGTGTCTGTTGTTGAATTCCTTCTGATAACTGAATCCTATTCCTGTTCTCTGCTTATTGTCAAGATAGTTTGAATATCTGTCTGCGGCATGCGAGAAGAACGAGAGACGGATCTTTCCTTTGTCATCCAATTTGACATCAACGTCTATGTTGCCTATAACGTTTCTACCATCAGCGGAATTGTTTGTGTTTCCTATATTTCCATTTATAAGTATCCTGTTGTTGAACAGCGCTGTTGAAACTGCAAAGTCAAATACATTGGTTCCTTTCTGGTCCTGCTGATAATTCAGACCAAGATCAACCGGTATTCCCAGTTGTTGCAGTATTCCGTTCAACTGATTGCTCACGATCTCGGATGCATTTGAATACAGAATTGTAGAATTGTTTGTGATTCCTGAAATTTCATCCGGAACAAAAGCTCCTGATATAAGCAATGCAGCAAATTGTTTCTGGACTTTTCCTTCTGTGTTCAATGCGCTCTCAACCTTGACTTTGGTCGTAGGGTCAAGGTCCGGTATGTCTATACTCACTTTTATGGTAGGATTGTTCAAGGAACCCTTGATTACTATGCCGCAGTTCACAGGTCTTCTGCTTGCTATTCCGGTTGTGTCAGAAATCAGTGTATTGATTGCAGCCTTTGTATTGTATTCGGCTTCAAGGTCAAGATTGATGTCATTCACTCCTCCATTGAATGTCAATTTGCCGCCTTGCTTCAATTTGAAGGTTCTTGAAGCAAGAGCCATGTTGTCAAAAACGAATTTGTAGTCACCTTCATTGATAGTGTAATTACCCAACAGGACAAATTCATTCTTTGATGGATTCACATTAATGTTGATGATTCCATCTCCGTTGGCGTGGAGTATGTCACCCTTTTCCTTATTTATTTCAATGAATACATCGGCAAAAGTATTGGCATTTGCTGTTAGGTTAACGTTTAAGTTAGACTTGGTTTTTTCTTTGATTTCTTTAGCGTAATTGAAGAATAATTCATCGTAGCTGTCATCGAATTCCTCTTTTTTAAAACTCAGCAGATTACTTGAAACAGCATTTGTGCTGCTTGCCAAAGGTATGTGCAGGGATGATTTTGATGAAGGTGTGACATTGAGATTCAAATTCAAATCATTGAGAGGACCTGTAATGTCAATGTCTGCATCAGCAAAGATTCTTCCGTAATATTGTGAGTTATGTGACATTCTTGTGTTCAGCCCCAGAATGTTTCTCAAGCGTAGCTTGGTGTTGAGCTGCACATTCCTGAACAAATTGTAACTTGCTCCTCCGCTGAGTATTCCATTACCTCCTGCTTCATCAGTGATTTCCAGATTGTCAGCTATGATTTCCTTTTCATTTATCTTTATAGGACCGTTAATGGTATATCTGGCATTGGTAAAATTGAACAGGCCGTTGAATTTATCGATTCTTATGTCTTTGCTTGTTAGTTTCAGATTCTTGAGCGGTCCTTCCATGAGCAGTTCGCCACTGATGTTTCCTTTTACGTCAGAAAACAGTGAAGAAATGAATGGTTCAATCAATGATGTAGAAAGTTCATTCAAGGAAGCATTCATCTTCAAGCGATCAAGTTTTGGATCATATATTCCACCTACTTTTATTTTAGCGTTCCCTTCAAGATAATTCACAAGACTCAGGGCGTATGTTCCTTTGTCAGCCAGGTATTTGCTTCCTACATCCAAGGTTCCAACAGGATATCTGTAAATAGAAAGGGAATCTGCGTGTATGTCCACCATCATTTCTATCTCTTTCTTAAGATTGGAATACCTTGCCTTGCCTGAAACCAGTCCTTGAATGTCCATATCATTTGCGGTGAATGAATTCAGAATATTCAAATCAAACTGATTCATTTCTATATCAAGCGAGTCTTTATTTTGTGATGAGTCTGACTTTTTAGCCCAGAAACCTCCCGCTGTTATTGACTGCTGACTGTTGAACATGGAGAATGAGTTCAGACGTGTGAGCTCATCCGTTAAAGTCATTGAACTTTTGCCTATGTTCCACCTTGCACCTTTCAGAGTTATATATGATGATTCATCAATGCTTATGCTGGTATAGTCCGGATTGAATTCTGCAATTGCATTTATATTTGCATTATTGTTGTTCAAAGAATCGCTGTTGAATCTGAAAGACGCATTTATCCTGTTGTTGTCTGCACTGAGATACATGCCGGCTCTTTCCATTTTAATCAAAGGCGTACGTATTTCCTCTGTAATAATGGAAAGATTGGTTTTGCTGTCTTTATTGTTAAATCTGATCAAAGGATAATATAGAACGGTATTACCCCATGAGAGACCCTTTCCATTGAAACTGGCTGTATAACTGCCGTCTTCTTTTATTTCCGCAGTCATTCTTGCACCTTTTTCCATTTTGACTTTCGGGTAAACGGTGGCAAACAGATTATGTGTATCGTCAAAATCAAGCGTAATGGAACCGTTCATTTTTTTTGCAGAGAGAGAATCCCTCTTCGTTGTTTTAACAGTATTCTGAAGGAAAGGAATGTTTGGTATGTCTGTATATAATGTCTTGACCAGAAGTCCTTGTATGAATTCCCGAATGTTTGCGTTACCTCTGTAACCTCCTCTTACAAAGTTAGATTGTATTGATGCAGTGTATTGGTCATCGAAATGGTATGAATTGATGTTAATCTTGCCCAATGGGTATTCCCCGTGTTCGTTTATGTAAATGGCGTCCCTTATCTTAACGTCGCCTGAAAGGAACCTTCCCGGCAAGCCGCTTATTTCAGCATTGGTGGTGAAGGAGACTTGCGCCAATGAATCCCTGTTCATAAGGTGCAGATTGGCAAGGTTTGCATAAGCAACTGAAAGATAGACTTTGTACTCATAGATACTCTCGTGATAAATATCAGACTCCAAAGGCTTTAGTGCAAATACGCCTTGACACAGGAATTTAAGGTTTGGGTCACGGCTTATTATTCTGCCATCGAAATTATTTCCATTGTACAGACCTGCAGCCATCAAGTCCGAGTATGAATAATCTCCAATATCCAATTGTGAAACAAGAATGCTGTCTATGTTTATCTGCAGATTGTTTTGAGAATGTTTTACAATTTCAGTCTTGAAATACGCTTTTGAATTGCATATTCCCAATGTACTGCTTCCTGTAAATTTCTCAAGGTCGAGTCCGTTTGTTGCTATGCTGCCGGAAATCCCGTATTTTGGTGCACTTAACAGATCCTTTACGTAAATGTCCGCATCAACGTTACCAATCTCCGATTCAATTGTGCCTCCTGCATTGAAATTGTCCAAAGGTCCGGTCATGAAAAGATTGGCAGTATAAACCTGGCCAGGAGTTATTTTCCCTATAGTTGGAAGTCCCTGGCTGTCTGAAAAGTTTGAAAGGATGTCAACCAGTCCCTCAGATGTTATGCAGGTATTGTCCAGCTTGATTTCAAATATTGTTTCCTTAACCTTTGGCAATCCATTTATTCTATAGCTGAAATGCATGTCAACATTTCCATCGCAGCTTTGAATTGACATCCCGTGGGCTTTCATGTGCTTTATAGGACCCTGTGCTGTACCGTTAAGAATGTACTTCCCTTTGCATAATGGCAGGTTAGGCGAGAAATTCCGTAATGTTTTCATGCAGAATTCAGTATTGTTGAATCTCGTGTCTATTGATACTGAATCGGTGAAGCTTGCAAGAGCGTGAGCACTATTGTATATCAGTTTGAAATAATCCATTTTGAGTTTGGAGAAAGCATCTGAAATCAAAAGGTCCTCCATGCACGCAAGTTCCGGATCAACACTGAGTTTTGCGCTGAGCTTCCTGCATTCAAAACCGCTGGCTTCCTTGAATCTGATTTTTTGTATCAAGGCTGTAAGAACCTCATCCTTCAGCTTGATCCTTTTGATGTCAACGTTAATTCCGCTGAGTCTCAAATCAGCCCAATTGATGAGAGAATCTCCTATAATCTGAGGCTTGTAGGGATTTTTCAAAGTGAATCTGAACCTGTTCAGTTTGAGTTTTGAAAGCTTGAGCTCCAGCCCGGACTTCGATTTGTCCTTCTTTGCCTTTTTCTCCAGTTTGAAAATCCTTTCAAGATTCGTGGTTTTCAGCTCTTCGCTGGTAAGATTGAACACGCCGTTGTCCAGTTCAAGCCTGTTGATTCCAAGCCTTCCTCTGAATATGTCCCTTGTGGAGAGTGCAAGTGAGATTTTCCTGCATGAGACCAGAGTATCACTTATGTTCATGGCCTGTATTATTGAGTCACATAACAAGGAATCAGGACAATGTGATACAATCGACAAGTTTTTTATTACAATTCTGTTAGGAAAGACAATATATATTCTGTCAAGATCCGCCTTTCCATTTATTGCTGAGTTTAACTCTGCAAGAGCCCGCTTGCATATCATATTCTGAATTGGCGGGAGTTGAGCCAGAACTGAAACCAAAAGCAACAGAAGAGCTGCACCGAACACAATCGCTATGGCGATTCTTGCAAATTTTTCCACTATATGTCCCAATTTGAGCTTCACTTGTTCAAGTTCTCTTGCCAATCCTACAAAATTAAGCTTTTTTCTGTTTATTTTTGCATATTAATTACTGTAGATACTACTATGAGTACATATATACTTGGTATTGAATCTTCCTGTGACGATACTTCCGCCGCCGTTATAAAGGATGAGTTCCTTTTGAGCAATACAATGGCAAGTCAGGAGGTTCACAGAAATTACGGAGGAGTGATTCCGGAACTTGCCTCTCGCGCTCACCAGATCAATATACTTCCGTGTGTTGACGGTGCCCTCAAGGCTGCAGGTATTACAATGGAACAGATAGATGCCATTGCTTTCACCCGCGGACCAGGTTTGCTCGGTTCACTTCTTGTTGGCACTTCATTTGCTAAAGGTCTTGCCCTTTCATGTAACAAGCCGTTGGTTGAAGTCAATCATCTCCAGGGACATATCCTTTCACATTTTATCAAACAGGAAGGCAGGGAGAACAGACATCCGGCCTTTCCTTTCCTGGCACTTCTTGTGTCCGGCGGCCATACGCAGATAGTCAAAGTCACTGATTATCTCAATTTTGAAATTCTAGGGCATACAATAGACGATGCCGTGGGAGAAGCGTTCGACAAATGCGCTAAAATGCTCGAACTAGGTTATCCTGGTGGACCCGTGATAGACAGACTGGCACATCAAGGAAATCCGCACCGTTTTGCATTTGCCAAGCCTCACATGCCTGCGCTTGATTACAGTTTCAGCGGTATCAAAACCTCACTTCTGTATTTCCTTCGTGATCAATTGAAAGAAAATCCGAATTTCATACAGGAGAACAAGGAGGATATATGCGCCTCTTTCCAACGCGCCCTGATTGACATCCTCTTGGACAAATTGGTGAAAGCCGTACGTCAGACCGGTATAAAGGAGATTTGCATAGGCGGTGGAGTATCGGCGAATTCCGAACTCCGTGAACGCATTGCCAGCGAAGGAATCAAACGCGGTTGGAACACTTATATCCCTGAATTCAAATTCACTACGGACAATGCTGCAATGATAGCTATATGCGGACTCTTTAAATACAGAGCCGGCTTGAGAACCACTCTTGATGCAGCACCTATTTCCCGCGCAGCGGACATGCATTAATAATTTTCTACTGCGATAGTTAACAAAATTTACTCTCCTGACATTTGAACCATGCGTGAAATTGAATTGGGCATACCTGCATCGAAAGATGTGAATGAGGCATTCCTGGCGCAACGTGCTTCAAAGATAATAGGCGTAAAAGCTTCAGAAATCAAGGAAATTAAAATCATCAAACGCTCTCTTGACGCACGCGGCCCTAAAATTCTTTACCGCTATCGCTTTCAGGTTGGTCTTGAAGGAGAAGACCCGGTAGAGCATTTCAAGAATGCAGAGTTGAAGGATATCAAGGACCCATCGCAGTGCGTTATCATAGTTGGAATGGGGCCTGCAGGTCTCTTTGCTGCAATTACACTGCTGGAAAATGGTATCAAACCAATAATTCTGGAAAGGGGGAAGGATGTTCATGCAAGAGCTGTTGACATGGCTCTGTTGAGTACAAGCGGTATTGTGAATGAAGATTCCAATTATTGTTTCGGTGAAGGTGGCGCAGGTACTTTCTCAGACGGAAAACTTTTCACCCGTTCAACCAAGAAAGGCGACATCAGACGCATATTGCACAGGTTCGTTGAATTCGGCGCTTCTGAGTCAATACTCATTGACGCACATCCACATATAGGTTCAGACAAGCTTCCGCGCATTATAGAAAATATGCGCAAGGCAATAATGGAGCATGGGGGAGAAGTACATTTTGAACACAGGGTTACTGATATAATAAAAGGAGAGGGGAACTGGAGCGTCAAGGCGTCCGTTCTGAATACAGGCGAAACAAAAATTTTCACTGCTCCTTATCTGATTCTTGCACAAGGTCACAGTTCGTCCGATATCTACAATATGTTCAATGACAAGGGATGGAGCATTGAAGCAAAGGGATTTGCACTCGGGGTACGTGCCGAACATCCACAGTCCCTTATCAATGATATACAGTATAAGGGACGTTTCAATCCAACCTTGCCACCTGCCGAATACCAGCTTGTCACTCAGGTGCAAGGTAGGGGAGTGTTCTCGTTCTGCATGTGTCCTGGAGGAATCCTTGTTCCCTCTGCAACAAAGTCTGGAACCCAGGTCCTTAACGGAATGTCCAATTCTAGAAGAAACTCACTCTGGGCCAACTCAGGCATAGTTGTTTCAATAGAACCAGGCGACATTCCTTCATACAATACATATGGACCTCTGCAACTGCTCAAATTCCAGGAAGATGTAGAGAAATCAATGTTCGATGTATCCAATTCAATAAAAGCCCCTGCACAGAGGCTCATGGATTTTGTGAACGGCAAGATATCGCAGGACCTTCCGAAAACTTCATATCACCCGGGCTGCATCAGCGCTCCTCTGCACAAGCTGCTTCCCGAGCACGTTTCTTCAAGAATGAGGAAGGCTTTCAAGGATTTCAATAACAAGATGCGAGGATATGCAACAAACGAGGCACTATTGCTTGGAGTTGAATCAAGGACTTCCTCACCTGTAAGGATTCCCCGCAATCCTCAAACAATGGAACATATTGCACTTCCAGGCATGTATCCTTGCGGCGAAGGAGCCGGTTATTCCGGAGGAATAGTTTCATCCGCTCTTGACGGAGTTACTGCAGCAGAGCGCATTGCTCTGAAATATAATGATTTTGGACACTCAGATAGGATTTCTGATTA